>JADGQF010000039.1 GCA_017882045.1 Anaerolineales bacterium | reverse complement strand
TACCTTGGCCGGCAGCACGCGCTGATCGCTGCGGAGGCCATGGATGCGGGCGATGTCTCCACACTCGCCTTGGCCCCTTACGAGCAGCTCCTGCGCAGCGCCATCCTGCCTAACCTGGAAGCCGAGACGCGGCTGCTGGCCTGCCTGACGAGAATGACCGACGACGAGTTGGACCGCCTGTGCCAGAGCCTGAGGGAAGTGCCGGCGTCGACTGCTTTCTTCAGTAATTGGCGCACCCTGACCTGGGAAATGATGGGTTGGATCGTCCAGCAACTGCCGCGCGTCGTGCAAGACTGGGAGCGCCTGCAGAGTCTCATGCTAGGCCAGAAGCTCGCGAAGACCATTTAGGATAATGTAGGTCAGGGCTTGCAGCCTGACGGGCCTTGAATGCGCTCACAGGGGCCGTCACGCTGTAAGCGTGACCTACGGTGGGCACCACGGTGGGCCGTACGTTGGGCCCGCGGTTTCCACCATGGAGCGGGCTTAGTCCGCGTCGCTCACTTCAGATCGGGGTTGGGCAGCATGACGTCGCGCACCAGGCCGACGAGCTCGTGATAGGCGCCGATGAACTGGCGCAGGGTGCGCACGGTCGGCCCGAAGGTGTCGAACTCCTCGACCGTCATGCCGTCGGGCTCGTAGGCGCGGCGGAACTCGGCGAAGTGCGCGATCAGGCTGGCGAGGATCTCCGGCGGGACGGGATTGGCCATGCGGTCCTTGACCTCGACGTCGGAGGCATTGTAGAGCAATTGCCACTCGTACGGCATGGACGCGATGAGGTCGCCCCCGATAAACTCTGACCAGTGCAGGTGGTGGCGGTAAGCGGCCACCAGCAGGCGGGCCCGGTGACCACGCTCCCGGTAGATGGCGTAGGCGCGCTTCATGCAGGCGATGCCGGCCCAGTCGGGATAGCCGGGGGTCACGATGATGCCATCGCGCTTCTCGAGCACGTGCAGCCAGTCGTCCAGCCTCCCCACCATGATCGTGCAGACGGGCGACATGCGGTCTATCGGCTGGCCTTCGGCCTCGCGGCGTCGTAGGCCGCGCTCGATGACCTCAGCCTACCGCCAGAGCTTGCGGCACGCAGAAGCTGACGGTGGCGTTGACGTTCACGCCGCGACACGTAGCCTCTTCGATGGCGACGATGCCGGCCCTGGTCGCAGGGATCTTGACCTGCATGTTGGGCGCCAGCGAGTCGAAGTGCAGCGCCTGCGCGACGATGCGCTTGGCGTCGCGGTAGAAGGCGGGGTTGGTTTGGATGGAAATGCGGCCTTTGAGGCCGTGATCGCGCTCGAAGACGGGCCTGAGCAGATCGGCGCCGCGCACGGCCATCTCCTCGATCACCTGCCAGCTCACCTGGTCCTCGCTCCAGGTCGGGTTCTCGGCGATGATCTGGAGGATGCGCTCGCGCCAGGTGCCCATTTCCTTCTTCAGCACGCCCAACACGATCGTAGGATTCGTCGTGCCGCCCACGGCGCCATGGGCGATGGCGTAGCTCAACTCCTGGGCCGAGCATGAGTCGTTCCAGTAGTCGGTCGGCGTCGTGCTGGCCATCTGGTGCAGACGGCTTTTGTAAGGGATGCTGGTCATGTGTCAGACTCCGCTGAAGGCTGAGAAACCGCCGTCGATGGCCACAACCGTCCCCGTGACGAAGGCCGCGGCCGGCGACAATAGCCACAGCACGGCGCCCAGCAGGTCTTCGGGCGTGCCGAAGCGCCGCATCGGGGTGTGCGCGACCACGGACTGGCCGCGCGGGCTGAAACCGCCGGTGGCCGGATCGGTCAACAAAAACATGCTCTGCTCGGTGATGAAAAAGCCAGGGGCAAGGGCGTTGACGCGAATCTTGCTCGAGTGATTCTGGGCCATGTAGACGGCCAGCCATTGCGTGAAGTTGCTGACCGCAGCCTTGGCCGCCGAGTAGGCGGGGATGCGGGTCAAGGGGCGGAAGGCGTTCATCGAAGACATATTGAGGATCACGCCCTCGCCGCGCTCGGCCATGCCTTTGCCGAAAACCTGACAGGGCAGCACGGTGCCGACCAGGTTGAGGTCAAGCACGGTGCGAAAGTCTTCCTCGGGCAGATCGAAGAAGCCGGGCACAGGCGCGCGCCCGTCCACGTATGGGCCGGTCGACGCGCTGGGATGGTTGCCACCGGCGCAATTGACGAGGCAATCGACCGGGCCACACTCGCGGTGGATGGTCTCTTCGGCGGCCAGCAGGGCCTTCCGGTCGAGAACGTTCACGTCGAGATACAACGCACATCCGCCCTTGTCGTGGTAGTCGTCGGCGATGCGTTGCACGAGGCGGTTGCCCGCCTCAACGGCGATGTCGAGAATGGCCACCCTGGCGCCACACCCGGCCAACGCGCAAGCCATCTCGCTGCCCAGCGCCCCGGTGCCGCCGGTGATGACGACGGTGCGACCGGTGAAGTCATAGGTTCTCGTTAACTCGGTCAGATTCATGACATCACTATCCTTCCTGATTCGGTAGCTACGATAGATGCTGCACGGCTCAGTAGCAGCCGTACCTGCGCACGGCGGCGGTCATGGCTTCGACGTGACCGGGGAGGGCAGACATGATCTGCCCGGTGGAGCGCAGGATGTAACGGCCACCTCCCGCCGCAGCGTCAAGGCAGCGGCGGACCTCGGTCTCCACATCGGCTACTGTCCCGTTGTAGAGAACGTGCTCGTTGAAGCCGCCGTAGAGCGTCATGCGGCTGCCGACCCGGGCTTTCGCATCGGCCAGATCGACGTCACCCGACCGCCCGGCGGGTGTCAGCGTCTCGAGCGCGTCCGCGCCAGTCTCGGCGTGCAGCTCCAGCAGCCGCCGCGCCCGCCCGCAATTGTGGTACGAGACCCACATCCCGGCGGCGTGAATGGCAGCGACGACCTGGCGGTCGTAGGGCAGGATGAACTCGCGGTACGCGGCAGGCGAGATGCCGAAGCCCACCCAGGTCTCGTTGTAGTTGATCGTCTCGATGCCGCTCTCGGCGAGGCGTGCCATCAGACGCACCTGACGGGCAGCAATGCCGCCCATCAGCCGGTGCACCCAGGCCGGCCGATCAAAGATATCCAGGGACAGGTTGTTGATGCCACGCAACTGGCACGCTTCATCCCAGACGCCGGGCGTGACGTGATGAAAGACGGCGCGCCTGTTGACCAGCTTCACCATGCGCGCCAGGCGATCGGTGTTGAGGCGCATCGGGTCGGGCATGTAGCCCAGGAGCTCCAGGTCTTCCTCGCGCTTCAACATATGCTCGAAGGTGCTGCGGGAATGATCGTCGAGCCGGTAGGTTAAGCTCAGCTCGCCGTCCGGGGTGCGAATGATGCGACGCACGACCTGATGATCTGCCTCGCGGCCGACAACCTCGCGCCGCTCTTGCCAGTCTCGCGTCGCATCCTCGGGCCAGGAGAAGAGGATCTCGGGATAGGTGATGACCTCGCCAGGATGAAGCTGCTGCGTGAGCACCATGGGATCGAGCCCCAGGCGTTCCTGGATCTCGATGATCGTGAGCGGGTCATCGATCCAAAGGCGGAACAGGTCCGTGTACGTCCGCGCTCCCGGCGTCACCGCCAGCAAGTAGGGCAGCCCGAGCCAGCATGCGACCGGCACCCGGTCGGTGGGCTCGCCGCGCATGGCGGCCAGAAAACGTTCGTAGCTGTTCATGCAGCGCTCATCCCCGATTCCACGGTTTCTGGGCCAGGCGCAGGTGCAGCTCGCGGCAGGCTGCCAGGTCCGGCGCCTCCATCTGCAGCAAGATGCCGCGCGTCCCAAAGGTCTCGATCACCTGGTCGGTATAGGCTTCCAGGTCGGGCATGGGCCTGTTCTCCCAGTCCTGGATCCAGTAACGCATGGTGAGGGCCACGCGCCCGGCAGCCGCCTGGGCGAGCGCCTGGTGGTCGTTGTGCGGCAAAGCCAGGTCGATGGCCCGCAGCCCTTCGGTCTGCAAGATGGTGGGGACCTGGTGCACGATGCTGCCGCAGGAATGGATGATGATGCCGCCGAATGCGCGCGAGAGGATGTTGTTGTAACGCAGGCCGAACTCGCGATAGTGGCGCGGGGAAATCACTGCCAGCACATCGTCGCTCACGCGGATGCCCATCTCGACGGGCATGTACCAGTCCTCGTGGCTCAGGCTCCACAGGTCCCTGATGGCCGCCATCTGGGCGCGCACCGCCTGGATGGTTGCCTCGGTGACCAGCTCCAGCAAGTGGTGGACTTCTTTGGGATGTTCCACGATGGCGCCCAGGAAGTCCGAGTAGCCCCAGACGTAGGAGGCCGTCGTCAACGGCGAAGCGATGTTGCAGGGCTGCAGCGGATAGGAGCCGCGTTCCTGGAAGCACGCGATGCGCTGAAAGATCAGGGAGTTCTTGCCCGAGGTGTGGGGATCGGGAAGGCTGAGCTCGTACACGCGCTCGGGGTGCGCGCCGATCAACGGCGCGATCCAGGCGTCGCTCTTGTCGTTGAACTCGCAGCCACCCGTGAAGGAGGCGGCGATGGAGCCGAGCCCGATGCCGGTCTTCAAATGCGGCACCGTGAAGTCGCCCACCGCCTCCTGCTCCTGGTTGCGGCGCGTCTGGCGCGCCAGGTCGAGCTCCGGGTCGGTCATCAGGTCGCCAGTGGCGTACCATTTGGCGAAGGGCTGGACCAGCAGCGGCACAGGCAGGCCGGTTTCCAGGCCATAAGCGCGCCGCAGGATGTCTTTCTTATCGGGGATCGATAGCGAGACCGGCATCAGTTGTAGCTCCCGTGTTCTTTGCCGGCGGCGATGAACGCGCGCACGTTGGCCAGCGGCACGCCCTCGTGGAAGGAGTGATCCGTGGCCAGGATATAGCGCCCGCCTGGCGCCGCGACGCGCAGGCATTCGACGACCGCCTGCGTCACCTCGGCAGGCGACGCGCCCGGCATGACGTTGGTGGCGTCGACGTTTCCGATGAGACAGAGCCGATCGCCGTAGTCAGATTTCACCGCGGCGAGGTCCATCCCGGCAGATCGCTGCAAGTTGTTCAGCCCGGCGATGCCTGTGCCAACCAGGTCAGGCAGGATGGCGGCAATGTTCCCGCAACTGTGAAGGATCACGGGCAGGCCCGCGGCCCGAAGGGTCGCGATCTCCCGGCGCAGATGAGGCAATACGCGCGCCCGGAATTGGGCGGGGGCGATGAAGGTCGCTCGCCCCGAGCCCTGGTCGTCGTGGACGACGACCGCGTCAACGCCTGCGGCGGCCAACCGGCAACCTACCGCAGCCCAATAATCCGCCGTCGTCGCGAAAATATCCTCCAGGAGGGTCGGATCGTCGACCAGGGCAAACGACATCTCTTGCAGCCCCATGAGCATCCAGGCGGACGAGAACGGCCCGCGGATGCCGGCCACCACGGCGGTCTCATCCGGCCCGCCGTGAGCCTCGGCGACGGCTGCCTCGGCGTACTTCAGGCGCCAGTTGGCGAGCGGGTCTGGCAGCGCGGCGGCAATGGGCTGCCAATCGCGGCGCGTGCGCACGGGATGGCCGATCGGGAAGGCCAGCGGCCAGGATCCCTCGCCCACCTGGTACGTGGTGCTCCACTCGTCGACGTACGTCTTGGCGTCGGTCCAGGCAAAACGCTCGTCCGGCAGACCCATGAAGCCGCCTGACGGGACCCACGCCGCGTCGAGGCCCAGCGCCCGGGCCAGGCGCACGGCCAGCGCGCCGTCATACATCGCCGGATCTTCTCCCAGCACCTCGGTGTAGAGCGCAGGGTTGTTGACCCAGTCAAAAATCGGCACCCGATCGGGCCGGACACCCTGGAGCGCGCTCGTGAAACGAGCGCGCGACGTCATGCAGGCAGGCGACATCACACGATCCTCTCCCGGTACCGGGCGCCGTCCGAGCGCCCACCGTAGACATGCGCAGCCTCGGCCATGGCCAGGATGTTCTGGGGCGGCACGTCTTGCTGGATGATGTGGACCGAGCCGATGACGTAGCCACCCTCTCCTGCCATGTCCTCGATCCGGCGGCGGACCTCGGCGCGCACATCGTCCGGGGTGCCAAACGGCAACGCATGGTGCGTGTCGACGGCGCCCCAAAAGGCGAGATCGCTGCCGTACTCTTCCTTCAGCCGCCGCGTGTCCATATGAGCTGCCGACACCTGCACCGGATTCACGGCGTCCACTCCCATCTTGATCAGATCGGGCAGCGCCCAGGCGATGGAGCCGCAGGAATGGTAAAGCAGTCTGGCACTGGTGTGCGCCTTGATGGTCTCGAAGATCCGCTTCTGCCGCGGCTTGATGACCTGGCGATAGGAGCGAGGATTGATCAAGGGGCCGTTCTGCGCGGCGATGTCGTCGCAGTGCAAGACCAGGTCGACGTTATCGCCGACAGCTTGCAGCAAGGGCACCAGCATCGCCACATAGATATCGGTTACGGTGTCCATGATCACTTCCAGCGCCCCGCGGTCGCCGGCCAGGTCCATCAGCCAGTCGTCAAATCCGCGCAGGAATTGCGAGAGGTGGACTACGCCGTCGGGCAGATCCAGGCCGATGGCGCAATCTGTCTCCGCACGCAGCTTGCGCGCGGCAGCAGCCACGGAAGCGACGTCTATCAAGCTGGCCGGGTCGGGCCAGGGATGGCGGCGCACGTCGTCGGCGTCGATAACGCCGGCCAGCGGCGAGCGGCTGACGAAGAAGAGCCCGGTGTCCCGACTCTGGGTCCACTCGTTGCCCCATTCGTCGCACTGGATCGGAAGCCGCACCGCCTCGGGGAGCGGGAGCGGATAGGACACGTGGACGCGGCGCACGTCAGAGTCAAAGAAGCTCGAGAGCTCCTCCCGCATGTGCGTGCGCTGGCTGCGGTAGTGGGCGATCTCCGCCGGGCCGCCTATGCCGAGGTGCGCGCTCAGCTTTTCATAGGCATGAACGTTGAGGCTGGTCACCTTGGTGCCGCCGATGTCGAAGGGCACCGCATCAACTGGCTTGTGATTCAGCGCAGCGAGCACGCGCTCGCGATGGGTCATTCCAGGCATTGTTGGATTTACCAGGTCCTTTCACGCGTTTCTAAGCCTAGATTTCGCACGTTAACAGCCGAATAGAGAGCCCACATAGCGCAAATGCTCCCAGAAAGGGGGATGAAGTTCTTGCACAGAAAGCATTCCCCAAGGAGCATTGCCAATGCATTCTGCCACATCTGTCAAAGTTCAGCGAATCATGATCTGGTTGGTCTGGCTGCTGCTGGCTCTGCTGCTGTGCTGCCAGCCGAGCACAGGCGTCGTACCCGAGCGGCTCTGTCTGGCTGATCAGACAACTGTCGTGCTGGCTCGTCAGCCCGGTCGTGAGCTCTTTCCCTGGTGGCCACGCTGGCATTGGCGCAAGTGGGCACGCCTCGCTTATCAGCGCTTCCAGCGCGCCAAACGCCTCGCCCAGACCAGCGCGCGCCTGGCCCATCTGGCCTTGTCAGGAGCCCTGAGCCTGGCGAGGGTGGTCGACTGGCTGACGCAGCAGCAGTTGCAGCGCCAACTGGGGGCCCTACCCGTGCTGTATGCGGTTCTGGACACGCTCCAAGTGCGCCAGATCATCAATCGCTACTGCCCGCAGACCCGGGCGGTGGACCATGGCACCGTGGCCCTGATCTTGATCCTCAACCGCTTGCTGGCGCCGCGGCCCTTGTGGCGGGTCGCCGAGTGGTATGCCCGCACGATGTTGGTTACCCAGTTGGGTGTGCCCGCCAGCCAACTCAATGATGATCGGCTGGCCCGCACCCTGGATGCGATCGCTCCGCACTGCCGGGACATTTGGCAGGCTGTGGTCAGCCGGGCGCTGGAATACTATGCTATCGACCTCAGCGTCATTTTCTACGATCTGACCGCTTTCGTCGTGCATGGGGCCTATGCGGCAAGCAAGCTGGCGACCTTCGGCTTTGCCCATAACACGCCGCTCAACAAGCGCAAGATCAAGGCAGGGCTGGATGTCAGTGCGGATGGCAGGATCCCACTTGACTACCAACCCTGGGCGGGCAAGGCCGCCGACAAGGCCACCGTCGAGGCCAATCTCAAGCGCTTGCAGGACCTGTGCCTGATTGAGACGCAGTACTGGGACGGCAGTGTCTTGCGACGCCTGACCCCGCTGAGCGCCGAACAGGCACAACTCGTGCAGCGGCTGAACAGCATCGTGCCCGGCCCGGCCCGCGAAATCGTGCGCCGGGCGTTCGATGCCCCCAGGCCTGCGCCACCACGGCGCTGGCTGCTTGCCTGCTAGCCCGACCCGGCTCGGTCGGGGCAGGTCCCATTTTGCCTGGCATCAGCCACCCGGTAGGCGCAAGGGCCAAGGAAGGCTTCATTCCGCCTGCACTGGCTCAGCTCGATCTGTCGTAGGTCGCCTACCGGTGCTCAGCACCCCCTGGCGACCCGAATCGGACTCTCTATCGGCTTGTTAACGTGTGTGCATGAGCTGCCTCGCGGCGAGAGCCATTCGTTGTATTCGTGGTCCATTCGTGGACGGCAACCTGGCCCAGCACCCAATGTTGGCGCAATGGCAGATGGCCGCAACATGACTTCGCCCTGACGACACGCCCGCCCTCGAGCCGTGGGGCCGAGAGGACAGGCGAGGGCCAGGCCGGTAAGGCGTTCTCCCGCGCGCTGCGCGGGAGAACGCCGGCTTCAGATCAAGGGTGACTACTTGAGCACCGGGGTAGCGTCGATCAGAGCCTGAAGCTGCGCGTTAGCCTTGGTGGCAGCAGCCTTGATGTCGCCGCCCTCGATGGCCGTCACGAGCACCACGCCGATGTCATCACGCGCTTCAGTCACGTTGAGCACGGGCGGATTCCACTGCACGTTGCCCTGCTTCATTGCGGCCAGGAAGGCCTCGGTGAGATCAGGATGCTTGTTCTGCGCCTTGTATTCAGGCGAGTTCCAGGCAGAATTGCGACCGGTCGTGATGTTCGCCAGCTGCGCCTTGAGGGTCATGTCCTTGCCCAGCGCCCACTGGATGAACAGCCAGCCAGCTTCCTTGTGCTGGGAGCCGCTGTACATCGACATGTGCCAGCCGCCGACGTAAGGCACCTGGCCGGCAGGCCCAGAGGGGCCCATCGCGATGCCGGCGGTATCGACGATCTTGGACTGCGCCGGGTCGACCACGTTGGCGAAGAAGATGCTGGCATCGAGCCACATGCCGACCTTGCCGTTGACCAGCAGGTCCTGGCATTGGTTCCAGGTCATGGCGGTCTCCCCTGGAGGTCCGTAGCTCTTGATCAGGTTGCCGTACCAGGTCATGGAATCGAGCCACTTCTGGTCGAGCAGGTTGGCCTTGCTGTCCTTCACCCACTGGCTGCCGAAGCCGAACATGATGGTCGCGAACTGCGAAGTGCCAGAGGCGGCCTTGCCGCGGCCGCAGAAGCCGTAGACGCCATTCGCCGGGTCGTTGATGGCCTTGGCGGCTGCTTCGACGTCCTGGATGGTCTTGGGCGGGTAAGCAATCTTGGCCTTATCGAACAGCGCCTTGTTGAACATCAGCGCGCCGAACTCGTTGTAGATGGGCAGGCCGATTTGCTTGCCGTTGGACAGGCGACCGATGGCCAGGCCGCTCTGGGTGAAATCCTGGTAGTCGAAGTCGGGATTCGTGATCTTGGTGTTGTTGATGTACGGGGTCAGGTCTTCGTACCAGCCTGCGCTCTCGTACTTGATGCCTTCCTGCTGCACCATGGAGAGGAAGACGTCCACGGTGCTGGTGCCGGCGGCGAACTCGACGGTCGTCTTCTGGCGGAACTGGTCTTCCGGCAGGACTTCGTAGGTCACGTCGATGCCCGTCAGGGCCTTGAATTCGTCGATGTGGCTGGCGATGAATTTCGCGCCGGGCTGATCGACCATGGCAACGCGCAGCGCCTCACCCTTGTGCGACTGCCAGTTGAAAGCGGACGCGGCCGGAGCTGTCGTTGCGGCAGGCGCGGCGGCCGCCGTCGTGGGGGCAGCCTGGACGGGCTGCGTCGTGGGGGCCTGCGTGGGCGCAGGGGTGGCAGCCGGCCCGCAGGCCGACAGGAACAGGGCCATGACCATGATCACGGTCATGAGCACGAACGGTGTGCGCTTCATTTTTCCTCTCTCCTTGAGTGAATGAGAATCCGATCGAATCAACGGAATCCGGACGGCACTGTCGAGTGATTTGCGCGCTGCTTGAGTCTCCAGTCTCAGGCCCTCACCCCTTCACGGATCCTAGCGTGAGGCCGCGAACCATGTGTTTCTGCACGAACATCACCATGATCAGGACTGGCAACGTCACGATCAAGGCGGCGGCATTCAGGCCGCCCCAGTCGACCTGAGTGTAGGAAATGAACGAGAAGACCGCGACCGGCAGAGGTCGGGTATTCTGGTTCGACAACACCAGAGAGAACATGAAATTGTTCCAGGAGAAGATGAAGCTCAGGATGGCGCTGGCGGCGATGCCGGGCCCGGTGAGCGGCAGGGCGATGCGCACGAAGGACTGCAGCGGGTTGCATCCGTCGATGAGAGCGGCTTCATCCAGTTCTGGCGGGATGTCCTCGAAGAAGCCGATCATCAGCCAGATGGTCATGGGCAGGGTGATCATCAGGTGCGCCATGATCAGCGTGGCGTAGCTGCCGATCAGCTTCAGACTGGAAAACATGATGAACCATGGCACCAGGTAGCTGATGCCGGGCATGATGCGCGCGACCAGAATGGCCACCGCCAGGCGCTGCTGCCGATGGCGGGCGATGCCATACGCCGCGGGCAACCCAAGAATCATCGCCAGCAAGGTGGCGCCAGTGCCGACCACGACGGAGTTGAGCAAAAAGCGCCACATGGGATTGCGGCTGAACACGGTAACGAAGTTTTCGAAGGTGGGTTTGAAGATCAGCAGCGGCGGAATCGCCGTGTTCTGCAACTGCGTCTTAAATGCGGTCTCGACCATCCAGGCAAAGACGAAAAAAAACGGCAGCCACAGGAGCAGCAGCAGGACGTAGAAGCCGACGCGGCGCGTCGCCCTCACGGCAGGATGGCGGCGCCAGGGCCGGCGGTAACCCTCACCCACAGAAGAAATGGCTGCCATTACATCGCCTCCGAGGCTGCGCGGCGCAGGCGGATGAAGAGCAGGCTGGCGCCCATGACGAGAACAAAGAAGAGCACGAGCGCAGCCGAGGCGTAACCCATGTTGAAATACTGGAAGCCTTGCGCATAGGTGTAGAGATTCAGTGTCTCCGAGGCGTACGCAGGCCCGCCGCTGGTGATGACATAGATGATGTCGAAGGTCTTCAAAGCGTCGATGGAGCGAAACATCAGCGCGACCATCAGCGCGGGGCGCAGCATGGGCAGGGTCAGGTACCAGAAGAGCTGTAACCCGGATGCGCCGTCGATCTGCGCGGATTCGAAGGGTTCTGTGGGCAAAGACGACAGGCCGGCGAGCGCAATCAACATGATGAACGGGGTCCACTGCCAGGCATCCACCAACATCATCGAGCCGAGCACGATCTGGCGGTTGGAAAGCCAGGCCACGCGTGTGTGGAACAGCGCCTGCAGCAGGTAGTTGAGGATCCCTGTGTTCAGGTCCAGCACGTTCAACCAGACCAATGCGATCGCGACGGGGGTCGCCACCATGGACATCAGGAAAATGGTGCGGAAAAAGCCCCGCCCCTTGAACTCGCGGTTGAAAATCAGGGCCAGGCCAACGCCGAGCACGCACTGCACGCTGACACCGCCAATGGTGAATAATAACGTGCGGAAGAGCGCGTTGCGGAAGCGCTCGTCGTCTGTGATCAGCTTAACGTAGTTCGCGAGCCCAACCCAGTTGGCCGTGCGCGCTACGGTCGGACTGTAGCTGGTGAAGCTCAGGTAGAGCGTGTAGGCCACAGGGAAGGCCATCATGAGCAAGAGGACGAGCGTCGCCGGAGCCGGGAACAGCCAGCGGCTGCTCTGTTCGCGATTCCATCTCCTGGCCCTGGCACGCGCATTCCGGCTCAGGCTTACGGTCGTGTCCATCTCGGCACCTCAATCATCTGCGGATGTATACCAAAAGCATCGATCATAGCGCCTCGCAGCAAGCGTTACAATGGGAAGCTCACCGGGGCGTGCCGGTTCGCTGACAGATACATGGCCTGCATCAACTCCACGAATCGGCGCCCTTCCTCACCGGTGACCAGACCGGTGACCAGCGAAGGCCGGTCCTCCAACACAGCCTGCAGAAAATCCTGGTCCTGCAACTGGTGATAGTAGGTCATCGGGTCGCGGTCGCTGGCGCGGTCCGCTGCGCGCCAGCCGTCGCGCAGTGCTTCCTCCCCAGGCACAGTCCAGACGTCATTGCTCGGCCCTTCGGCCTTGCCGGCCTGACCGGCGAAGAACAACGGTGCCCCCGTCGGTCTGGACGCCCACGGTGGCGCCATTGTGGCCGTGAACGTGGATCCGGGCGTAGATCCCCGGGTTCTGAGCGTTGCTCACGACGATATTGCCCAGCGCGCCATTGCGGAAGCGCAAGACGGCTACGGCGGTATCTTCGACCTCGATGCCCATGACGACCGGCGGGATGCGCCGGCCCGTGCTGCCGTCGATGCCGTGGACGTCGCTGCCACAGATGCCGCAGGCCCGCACCTGGATCAGCACCTCATCGGGCCTGACGGCAGGGTCCGGTACATCCTTATAGGCGAACTGCCGGTACTGCTCGAGCACCAGTGCTTTCATGAAGACAATCCTCTAGTTGAGTCGCCAGTTGGCGGCGACGAAGGCGCGATAATCGGCTTCGCTGCCGATGAACTTGTCCGAGATGATCAGGTACAGTCCATCGTGCGGCACCTGGCGCAGCAGAGCCGGAAGGTCCTGGAAGTGGGCGTCAACAAAGAGCATCAGCCGCGAGCGTTCCAGGATCTCGCGCACGACCGGGGTGAGATCGCTCAGCGTGGGGCCGATGGACTCCAGCGTGATCTCCAGCCCGGCGATGCCAGGCACGTCGAGCACGTGCCGGTAGTGGCGCAGCCCGGTCGAGTGCAGATGGAACAGGGTATACGGGCCGAGGTCCCTCACCACGGCGGCGTTGAGCGGCATGAAGATATCCGCGTACACCCGCGGCGAGCACATGCCCAGGACGTCCTCTTGCAGCACGTTGGTCGGCCCGGGGGCCCAATAGCCGTAGATGTGGCCGTAGCCGCCGTGTCTCGGCGGCACCGCCGCCCAATGGCGGGCCAGAAGGTCCAGGAAAACGCGGTTCACCCGGCCCGCGGCGAGGGCCAGGGCCCGCGGATCGTCGTGCAGGTCCAGGTAGAAGCTGCTCATGCCGCGCATGGCTGCCAGCACGTCGGAAGGGCCGCGCAAAATGGTGGGGCTGACGAAGCAGTCGTCTGGCGCGGAGGCGACCAGCGCCTTCGTCAGTTCGTTCAGACGGTCGTACCAGGGACCCGCGGCGGCCAACTCCAGCCCAGCCATCTGCTGCGCGCTGGTCGCGCAAGGCTCCGGCGCCAACGACCCGGTCGCGTAGCGCACGCGACAGCCGCAAATCGCTTCCAGCCACGGAACAGCGCGCCACGGAGCGCTGTAGGGCAGCCAGTCGTCAGAGCGCACAGCGCGCCCGATGGCACCGTCTTCGTAGTCGGTGCGGACGAGCGCAGGCGTCACGTCCGCCGGCTGCACGTGGCTGCCGTCAAACGGCCGCTTGAGATACCCGATCGGCATCCAGGTCCGCTCCGGCACCACGGCGACCGGCGGGCGCAGGCCGGCCCTGCGCTCCCAGAACGAGGCCCGGAACCGTTCGATTGACGCGGCGATCTGCGCCTGGTCCTTCAATGGCTGCGCCGCCTGCCCGCTCGACGTTTCGTCCGGCATCATCGCGCTTCCCTGGCGATCCGGGCGTCGACGGGCGCGTCAGCGATACCCAGGAAGAGCATCAGCACGTCGCGCGTGATCTTCAGGATCTGGTTGCGCACGTGGGTCAGGTGCTGGATGATGGCGGCGGACGCGCCGTCTCCATCCCCGGCGATGACGGCCTCCGCGATCGGCCGATGTTCTTCGTAGAGGACGCCCAGGCAATTCTCCTGGGCCAGGTAGCCCATGCGGTAGCGATACCACTGGCTGTCGAGCAGCTCAATCGTGTGTGTCAGGCGCTCGTTGCCGTCGATCTTGAAGAGCAACTGGTAAAAGCTATCATCGGCCTGGATCCAGCGCCGCAGGTCGCATCGTGACTCGGCCTCGTGCATCTGCTGGACCACGCCCCGAAGCTCTTCGGCAGCCGCGGGTGTGATCAACTCCGCCGCACGGCGCACCGCCTGGGCCTCGAGCGCTTCTTTGATTTCGAAAATGTCTCGGATGTCTTTGAGCGTGAGAGCTATCGGGACCCAACCCTTTCCAGGCATCTTGCGCACCAGACCCTCGTTCGCCAGCTTGGCAAGCGCCAGGCGGACGGGGGTGCGGCTGACGCCCAGACTCTGGGCCAGGGTCACATCGTTCAGCGTCTCGGCGCCCGTCCAGATGCGGTTGGACAGGATGCCAAGTATGCGAGTATAAACCTGGCCGGCCAGATCGGTCGCGGTCATTGCGGCGGTTGGTTCTGGTTGGGTCATCCTGGTCTCAAGTGGGATCAGGCCCGGTCACACCGGATAGATGCGCAGATGCACGTGTGTATCTCGGACTGCATCCAGGAGTGTTACACATGGTAAGGCACATTACTGGATCTGTCAACTCGGTGAGGCAGGGTGATTCCACGTTGTGGCCGGGCACCCGTCGGGTAACTCTGTTTGCGGCAGTCTCGCGCCCCGCGGCAACTCACGATCCACAGGATATGTATTCACAGGGTGGAAAGGATAAACGGGATGAACAGGATAAAAACGGCTCTCCGGCCTATAGCGGGAATGCTGGCGCAAGGCCAAAGAATCTGCTATGATCGGCACAACTTAAGTTGAGAGGTGTGCTGTGATAGCCAACTACCAGATACCGAGCGAGCTATTGGGCTTGCCCAATGTGAAAGCTGTGCGTTACCAGATCACTGGTGACGAGCGCATCGAAGTGTTCATCGAGTCGAGCCTGGAGGCTGCCGTGTGCCCAGAATGTCAGCAGGTCAGTACGCAGATCCATGACACGGCTGAGCTGCAAACGATTCGTGACCTCCCCATGTGGGAGCGCCAATGTTGGCTGCGTTATGCACCACGGCGCTTTGCCTGCGCCACCTGCCGCAAGACGTTTGTTGAACGGGTCGCCTGGCGCGAACCGGGCTTTGCGCACACGCTGCGCTACGCACAGCACATTTACCAACGCACTCGGCGTGAGGACATGGCCCAGATTGCGCAAGACGAAGGTCTGAGCCAGGACATGGTGCGGGGCATCTTTGAGCGCGGGGCAAAAAAACGCTCGCCCAGCGGGGCTACCCGCTCGTAAAGGTGCTCTGCCTGGACGAAATCACGATCCATAAGGGCCACGGTCACTATCGCTTGGTGATCTCGGCTCCAGAGTTGGGCCTGGTGTTGGATGTTTTGCCAGATCGCAACCAAGAAAGCCTGGAAGCCTGGTTTGAGCAACGCGGCGTTGCCTGGTGTGCCCAGGTCGAAGTCTGTTGCGCCGACATGTGGGATGCCTATCATGGCGTCGCGCAAGCCAAATTGCCGAATGCGCAACCGGTGGTCGACCGCTTTCACGTCATGAAAAACCTGACGGATGCCGTGACCAAAGCGCGGCGCACCATTCAAAACCAGGCGGATGAAGCGACCAAGGCGGTCCTGAAAGGCGGACGCTGGTTGCTGGTCAAGAACCGCGAGAACTTGACCGACGAAGAACGCGCGCAGTTGGCGCACATGCTGGCGGTCTCGCCTGAACTCAACACCTGCTACGACTTGAAGGAGTCATTTCGCACCTGGTTTGATCAGTCACCGGATCGCAAGACTGCCGATAGCGCGTTGCTGGACTGGCAGGCCAAGGCCAAAGCGACCGGCTTGCGATCCCTACAGGCATTCGTCAACACGCTCAACAATTGGCGCGAAGGCATCCTGAACTACTTCAATGGTCGGCATAGCAACGGCTTCGCCGAAGGTGTGAACCTGAAAATCAAGATGCTCAATCGCCGCGGCTTTGGCTATCGCAACTTCGCGCACTTTCGTTTGCACATTCTTGTTGCATTCGAGCCGATTTCCCGCTAAAGGGGGGAGAGCCAGAAAAATCTTTCGTTTGCCCCGCCGGTCTAAGTCGCCCCAAGACATCGCCTTACCCGGCAACGCAGTTCATCCGCCGCTGCCCAGACAGCGTAAGCCAGGGGCACGGCCATCACTGCCGGACCCAGGCGCAGCTCGCGCCACCATTCGGGAGGCATAGGGACCGGCCAGAGGAACATGGGCCCGAAGACAAAGGGCTTGGATAGGGTGGCAAAGGCGAAAACGTAGCCCAGGCGAGCTGCGCGTCCGGGCGGCAACACTACAGCCAAGCTAAGCGGCCACAGCGAGTACCAGTTCTGGAACCAGAGCACGGTGACCATCAGGTAGAACATGAGCGTGTAGAAGGCCGAACGCACGAAGCTGTCCCAGGCACGGTCCCAGAAGGCGCGGAAGCCCATGCCAATTGCGAACAACACCGTCCAGGCATACGTGACTTTGCTGATAGCCCCCGCCGCCCGTTCGGGGTTCCAGAGCCGGGCCAGGTACGCATAGGCTGCCGCGGGCAACGAAGTGGTGTAGAGGTGTTCGCGCCGGAGTAGGCTGAGCACCTGCGGGCCTTGCCAGAAGGGAGCATAGGCGACCACGATAAGCGCCAGCGCCAATGCCGCGCCGATGACCAGGAAACGCGCGCGCGCCCGCCCATCCGGCAAGTCACGCAGGGCAATCAGGCCCGCCGCCGGGATCAACAACACCGGCACGAACTTGATCAGGGCGCCGGCCACCAGCGCGAGGATCGCGAGGATATGGCGGCGCGTCAACAAAGCCCAGGCGGTGGCCAGAATAAAGAAGACCACGGCGATGTCGTTGTGGCCGTTGCCCATTGTCTCGTAGAGGACCACCGGGTTCCAGGCGAGAAGGAGGGTGGCCTCCAGGGCCCGCTGCGGATTAACGCGGCGCAGGATGCTGGCTACCAATCCCACGCTGCCGGCCAGGAACAGGCCGCCGACGAGCTTGAAAGCCAGTACATTGGCGACCACATCGGCGCCGGCCAGCCTGTCCGTCAGCCAGGCGGTTGCGCCCGCCAGCATCTCCCACAGCGGGCCATAGGCCGACGGGGCATAAGGCCAACCAACATAAGGCCGGAGCGGGTCGCGACCATATTGAGCGATGACTTGCACAAATGGGTTCGCCCGATACACCGCGACAATTCGACCGTGCATGATGTTGTCGAAAATGTCATCCGCGCCGAGAGGGAACAGGAAGAGCAGGAGCAGTCCCATCGCTAGCGCGCCCCCCAGCACCACTATCCAGGCCGCCGGGCCCTTTAGCTCCCGCACGACGCGCCGCGCCAGCAGATAAATCAGGCTCTGCGCGGCGAAAGCCAGCAGCAGATACCAGCGTGCCGCCGGGTGCGCCAGCGAGATGCGCTGCAAGTCGAGCTGGTTGTAGTCCTGCCAGGGGATCAGACCGTAAGGTTGGACAAACGCCAGCCAGTAGAGCAGGAGGCTCAGGCTTGCTGCGCCCGCCAACACCAGCAGTAGATAATGCTCTGTTATGATACCTTGCGTGCGCGCACGGAAACTTTGTATTCTTCGGCTATTGATCAGATCGGTCAACATCCTTCGTCACAAATCCCTACAAATCCCTCAACGAAGTATCACCTGCCACTCGCCCGTCATTCTTTAGCTCTCAGTTCGCGGACGCTTTTTTAATGTTATCATGTTGGCAGTCCATACTCTGTAGTTCTGCTCACAAGGGCCCCCGATCTGAAGGCATAAATAGGTGAGACTGATCCGATTCATACGCAAAACTTATTTATTGCGATACTTATCGGACGCCCAGCTTACTGTATTATGGGCACGCCGAGACTATAAGATGTGAAAGCTTACACATACTAGCGAGGTGCCGCCGGCCATGCCCAGAAACCGTCCTTTACTGATCATTTTTCTGATCGTCTTCGTCAACCTGCTGGGCTTCGGAATAATCATTCCGTTGCTGCCTTTCTATGCCGATCATGTTGGCGCGACGCCGCTGGCGGTGGGGCTTCTGTTTGCCGCCTATTCGGTCAGCCAGGTACTGGCCACGCCCGTGCTGGGCAACCTGTCGGATCGGTACGGGCGCCGGCCCGTCCTGCTGCTGAGCTTGCTCGGCACAGTGATCAGTTTTGCTCTCCTGGCCGTGGCTAACGTGCTCTGGCTGCTGTTCGTCGCCCGCATCATAGATGGCCTCTCGGGCGGCAACATCTCCACGGCGCGGGCCTATATCAGCGATGTGACTGAAGAGAAGGACCGGGCGCGTGCCTACGGCCTGATCGGCGCCGCCTTCGGCCTGGGATTCATCTTCGGCCCGGCGTTGGGCGGCCTGCTGGCGCGCTTTGGCTACTCGGCCCCGGCCACGGCTGCGGCGGTCCTGGCCGCGTTGGCCCTGGGGCTGACCTGGGTCGCGCTCCCCGAATCGCACCAACCCGGCGCGCTCCCGGCCGGGCAGAACGCGCGCCGGCCCTCTCCCTGGCGCGACCTCCCCCGGCTGTTGACGCGTCCGCTGCTGGGACGGCTGCTGCTGGTGAACCTGCTGTATTGGGCGGCTTTTGCCGTCTATGAGACCACCTTTGCCCTGTTTGCCAAGGCCCGCTTCAACTGGGGCATGTCGCAAGTCGGCTACCTGCTGGCGGCGCTGGGTGTTGTCGGGGCGATTGTTCAGGGCGGGTTGATCGGGATGGTGGTGCGACGTCTGGGTGAGAAGACCACCCTGGTTGGCGGGTTGTTCCTGGCCGCTGCCGGTCTGGGAGCGGCGGCCTTCATCCGCAGCGTACCGATCTTTATCCTGGTGTTGCTGCCTGCGGCCGTTGGCGCTGCGCTCTCATCGCCGGCACTGATCGCCCTCATCAGCCACACCGCCGGACCTGCCGAGCAGGGGCGGGTTCAGGGAGTGAGCGGGGCTCTCGAGAGCCTGGGCAGGGTGATCGGGCCGGTTTGGGGAAACGGACTGTTGGGAGCCATAGGCGAAGGGGCCGCGTACTTCTCGGCCGCCCTCGTGATGCTCCTCGTCGCGCTCATCGCGGCAGGTGTCAGCGGGGCGCACGACGTGCGGGCGCCGGCCGGGTCGGCGACGACGGACAAGGCCCGCGAAGCGGGGCCGGGCCCCGAAGCGGGGCAACCCTGAATCCGCGCGCCCGGGACCGTTTATCGGCCCACGAGACCCAGCGCTCTGCCTGCCGCATAGACGATTAGCATTTGCCCTGGTCCGTAGGTGAGCCAGATCACGTCGTCGACCAGGAAGAAATGGGCGTTGTTGAACAAGTGGGCGGCCAGGACCGTGTCGCTGAGCAAGAAGAGGATCGCGCCTGCGGCCAGGGGGAATAGGCTGGGGGCCTGGAGTGCCAGGCCGAAGGCGCACCCGGCCGTGCTGCTCAACAAAAGCGTGTAGGGCAGCGCCGCCCAGTGTAGCGGCAGCATCCGCCGGACGGGGCGGTAGATCACCAGGTACCAACCGGCGGCCCCCACCAGTAGCCAGGCCAACCAGGCGCCCCAACGTGGGCCGGGCGCCGCCAGGCCGTTGTGGCTGCCGAACCACAGCAAGCCCGCGCTGTAGGCGACATGGCCAAGGCCGAAAGAGGACATGCCCTTCAGAACGTGGTTCTGGCCCGCGGGCAGCAGTTGAGCCATGTACAGGTCACCCAGGAAGCCCAGCGACATACCGGCCGCGATGAGCAGGACGAAAGGCGCCCCCGCGCTGTCCCGCCCGAAAGCGTACCCGCTCCAGGCGGCCAGAACCAGGATCGCAGACGAAACCAGGCGTGTCCAGGCGGGCATGCGCCGAATGCGCGGCGCGTCCGGTCTGCCAAACGCGAAGCCTCCGAAGAGCAACAGGGCCCACACCGCCAGCAAGGCCCACAGCCAGGTGCGTTCGACCGGCGTGAATGAGCTGGGAAGCATCGGCGTTTCTCCTCGCTCCTTGCTTACAGGTCAACCAGGCCCGCCCCCGGCCCGGCCCGGCAGGCGAAGATACTGCATGCCAGGCCGGTCTCCGCCGCATAGCGGCGCCGGACGTGTTCCTCGAAAGCGGCGACGGCGGAGGCGTGTACCAGGGCAACCATACATCCGCCCCAGCCGGCCCCGGTCAGCCGGGCGCCCGCCACGCCCCCTGCCTCGTGCGCCGCCCCTACCAGGCTCTCCAACTCGGGGCAACTGATCTCGTAATCGTCACGCGCGCTGGCATGCGCCTCATCCAGCAGCTTGCCCAGCGTCGCCACGTCCTTGGCGCGTAGCGCGGCGGCGGCCGCCAGGACGCGCCGGTTTTCGCTCCACACATGCCGGCAGCGCGCC
Source organism: Anaerolineales bacterium (assembly GCA_017882045.1). Taxonomy (GTDB): domain Bacteria; phylum Chloroflexota; class Anaerolineae; order CG2-30-64-16; family CG2-30-64-16; genus JADGQF01. The sequence goes on along the minus strand of JADGQF010000039.1, from coordinate 2,073 downwards.
CGCACGCGCAACCGGGTGTCGTCATCCAGCCCGGGCAGATCGCCTAACTCGACATCCTGCCGGCGCAACTCGCGCGGCGTGATTTCCTCGGGCAGCACGGGTTCCAACTCGCGCCAGGGCACGTCCTGCAGGTCACGCAGATGGGTGATCCCCCCGGTCGTGCCCGGCCGGCCGGCATAATATTTCTGCAAGAGCCCCACGCCCGCCCGGCAGCACCCGACGCGCTCGTTGAACTGGCCGCGCGCGTTCTCATGGTGCACTCCGCTGTCGACCACCAGCAGCCGGTAACTGTCGGGCAGCGGCAGGTGCTCGGTTGCGTAGCGCCCGCCCGCATCCGGCCGGCAGTCGAGGAACAGCGCCTGGTCGCGCCGGCCGGCCAGCGCGGCAAAATGGTCCATGATCCCGCCGCGCGTGCCCACATACCACTCTGCTTGAGAGCAGAAAAACGCGAAAGCGGCCCGCTCGCCAGCCGCTCCGGCGGGGCGAGCGACATCCCCTTCGTCTGGCCCGAGCGCCTGCCCGTTGAGGTGCGCCAACGCGACCGCGACGACTACGGTCAAGGCCGAGGACGAACTCAGCCCGGCGCCGCGTGGCACGCCATACGGGGCGCCGCCCGCCACCAGGCCGTCGAGCCCCGCCATGCAGGGACCGATGCGGCGGGCCAGGGCCTGCGCGGCCGCGCGCGCGTAATTGCTCCAGTCGCCGCGCGTCGCCGGTGGGATAGCGGGTCCCGCGCTGAACGCCAGCGGCGCGTAGCCAGCTTCCAGGTTACACAGCCGGAGGGTGCTATCCGCGCGCCGCCGCGCCAGCACCAGGATATCGCGATCCAGCGCGACGGGCAGCACGTAGCCATGGTTATAGTCGGTATGTTCGCCGATCAGATTGACGCGACCCGGCGCGCGGAACGCGTGGACCTCGCCCGGCCCGAAGGCGGCCCTGAAGGCTGCCAGCGCTTGCGCGTAACGCGCGCTCTGGCGCCCGGCCTCTTCGCCGTAGATCTCCAGCAGCGTGCTCAAGACAGGTGCTGCTCCACCGTCAGCCGCACGCCCGTGAAGCGCCCCAGCAGCTTAACCGAGTCGGCGTCCACGTAATCCGCGCCGGCCAAGACCACGTAAGAGCCGATCACGATGTAGGCCGCGGCCAGCAGTAGTTTTGCCTGTGGCAGCGCCGCAGTCGGGACTCCCCCCAGCAGACGCAGGCCGCGAATAATCTGGCCGACCATCCCCACTTGTGCCTGGAACTTGCCGCTCAACCCGTCCACCCCCTGGATCGCCGCGATATACTTCTCCAGCCCAGCCTGGCTGCTCTTCGCCAACTGGTCGAGCTCCTGCTTCGTTTGGGCCGTCTGATAGAGGCGATCCACCAGCTTGCCGAAGTCTTTGCCACTGGCCACATCGTTAGTCCATGCCAGGGCTTGCTGCGCGGCCGTTTTGGCGATCGTCGGGCCGAGCAGGGCGACCAGGCTATCATAAGCATTGAGGGCGAATTGACGGAAAAGGTTGTAGAGTTGGGTCACTTTTTCGGCCTGGCCCAGCGCGCCGGCAATGCCCAGGCCGACGATGCCGGCTGCTCGGGCTATTTCGCTCAACCCCAGGACGAGTAGCCCGCTGATCGCTTCCTGGCCGATTTTGGCGGCCTGGTCGCGGATGGCCTGCATAGTAGTATCGACGGTTGCGCTAAGCTGCTGGCGGGCGCCGGGCAGGTCTGACGGCAACTGCAGCACGGCGCGCCGTGCAGGCGGGGCCAGCGGCTGATCGCTCAACAGCCGGTCCAGGTTGGCCTGGATGTCGGCCGGTGGTGGGGCAACCGCCGCCGCGACTGCCCCGGTAGCCTCCGCCGTCCCGCCGGCATCGGTTGTTCCCGTCGCGCTGGAGACCGGCGCGCCTTCTTCGGCCTGGGCCGCCTCCAAAAGCCGGCGGCTGATCTCCAGGTCGGAGAGAGCTTTCGCCAGCAGCCGGGCCGAGGCCATCTCGCGCAGGCTGACGTCCTGCGCTGCCAGGTCGGCTGCCGCCAGCTCGGTCAACTGCTGCGACACAGGTGCGAGTTGCACGGCCTGATCGGCCAGCGACGGAG
>JADGQF010000209.1 GCA_017882045.1 Anaerolineales bacterium | reverse complement strand
CCAGAGTGGTACTGGCGGGACTTCCGCCTCCGACTGAGCCGTGGCCGCAATCATCGCTCGGATCAGCGTTTAGAGCGGGCGGCGCTGGTCTGGGCCATCTACCACAACTTCGAGCCCGCTCAATGGAGGTCTGAGCGCGTGCGACCTCCGAGGTCGCCCGTCATTATCGGCATCCCGGCCAAAGTGCCCTTGAAGTAGCCGGAGCGCCACCCGGAAAAGTGAGCTATCTCGATGCTTTGGGCGTGTAAACACCCACGGAACCGCCGCTCGTCGCCCAAACCCGGCGACGAGCGACGGGAGGCGAAGTCTGGGCGACCACCTGCCGACTATCGTCTACCAACAGGCTCACTCGGTTCGCCAACACGAGACGGAACCGAGTGGCTAACCCCGGACTCCCTGTGCTGATGGGCAGCCTGTGGTATAATTCTCAACCGTCTATCTACCATGGAGGCCAAGGAGATCCCCGATGCCCAGCAACAACCAGGCCGACGTGCAGCGGCGCGCGACTTACGTGGCCCTGAGCAGCTTGTTCGCTTCGCTCTTCACCGTGTTCTCGCTCTACGAGCGCCGCAAGGGCAAAACGGACGACTTCACAGCCCTCGACCTTGCAATGCTGGGGCTGGCCAGCTACCGGACGGGTCGCATGGTTGCGTATGACAAGGTTTTCGAGTCGCAGCGAATGCCGTTTGCCGAGACTGTCCCGGATCCCACCGGCGCCGGCGAGACGGTCGTGCCCAAGGGGACGGGAGTCCGCCACGCGATTGGTGAGCTCATTTCCTGTCCGATCTGCGTCGGTACCTGGATCGCGGCGATCCTGGTCTTCGGCCTGACTGTCTTGCCCGGTCCCACCCGCATGTTCCTCAAGATCATGAGCGGCATCGGGTTGGCCGAGTTTATCAACGCCGGCACCGAGGCCCTGCAATGGAACGGCGAAGCGGCTCGCGTGCGGACGGGCGCCGGCCGGCGTAGCGGCGATTGGATCTAATTGCTTCTGTACTCTGTCTTGCATTCAGGCGCGCGCAATCAACTATGATGGTGGATACTGACCCGGTTTTCCCTTTCGGAAACCGGGTGTTTTGTGGCAGTGGCAATGGCGGAGGCCCCCGGTTTCCGGCGTGATGGGAGGAGGCGAGGCGGAGTTGTTGCTATGCGCATGTTGTTTTCGAACCTTGCCGAAGGGCGCCTGCGGACGTTCTGGCTGCTGCTGCTGACTTTCCTCCTGAGTTTTGTCCTTTACTGGCTGCTCAGCTCGGCCGCGGTGATTATGCTGGTGGTCGTTGTGCTGGCCCGAGGAGTGCTGCCCGCCAGGGGCGACGTGTTGGGGCGCTACAGCACGCTGGCCGGAATGCCCCCGGTGCAGATTATCAGCATCAGCATGGCGCTCTTCGGCACGCTCTTCGCCGTCTGGCCGGCCTGCTCGCTGCAGCCGCCGGCAGCCTGTTTCTCCTGCGGTGGGTGCGCGCCCGCCGCGGCCGCCTGGCCTTCTGCACGGGTCTCACTCATTACGTCCCGGCCGACTCGAGTCTGGCATCGGCGCCTGAGCGCGCGCACGCGGACAGCCGGCGAGTTCCTCAAAAAAGTGCTTGACAACGCTTACCGCGTATGCTATAGTCCCCACAATGATGTCGTTACCGTTGCCACAAGCGACGGGCGGCACGCAGTCCTCGTATTACGACCTGATATCTCGGATTCTGCTTAGTAATGCGCTCTTGCGGTTTGGTCTGGGACTCCGTCTGGCAAGCCCTGGCTTGAAGGAGTGGCGCTGTTGCCTGCGACCCTGCGCGATGTGGCGCGTAAAGCGAGTGTCTCGATCAAGACCGTCTCCCGGGTCGTCAATGGTCAGGGAGGGATCTCAGACAGCACTCGCTGGCGAGTTCAAGAAGCGATCGCCGAGCTGGACTACCGTCCCAGCAAACTGGCGAGAGCGCTCGTTACTCAGCGGACTGAGACGGTCGGGCTGGTCCTCGGTGATATCACCAATCCTTTCTTCCCAGAAGTCGCGCGCGGCGTGCTCGATACCGCAGAAGCGCAGGGCTACAACGTCTTCGTGTGCAATACAGACGGTGACCCGTCTCGGGAAATCCGTATCCTGCGCTCTTTGACCGACCACGCGGTGGACGGGATCATCATCTTTCCAACTTTTGAGCTGGAGTGCGCGCTGCCGGAGTTCGCCCGCCTCAGCCACCCGGTTGTCACGGTCAACCGTGCCTTCGATTGCCCCGGTGTATCCAACGTTATGATGCAGAGCCGGCGCGGCGCGAAGCTGGCGGTGGAGCATTTGATCCGCCAGGGCCATCGGGCGATTGGCATGGCGGCCGGGCTGTCGCCTACCGTTCACCATCTGCAGCGCGTTCAGGGGTACTGCGCCGCGCTGGCCGAGCATGGCTTGCCGGTCGTCGAGGATTGGATCGTGCCCGGCCCACCGGTGGAGAAGCACGGGCGCGAGGCAGCGCGGGCGCTGCTCCTGCAGCACCCCGAGATTAGCGCGCTCTTTGCCTATAACGATCTGTTGGCCCTGGGCGCATTAAAGGCCGGCCAGGAGCTCGGGCGGCGCGTGCCCCAGGATCTTGCCGTCGTCGGCTTCGATGACATACCGCTCGCCGATCGCGTTTCACCCGCTCTGACGACGGTGCGCGTGAACAAGTACGACCTGGGCTGCCGGGCAACGCGCCAGCTGATCCAGATGCTCAATCAGCCCGGCGAGCCTTGCCCGCCGCTGTGGCTGGACGTCGAGCTGGTGGTTCGAGCGTCAGCTTAGCACATCATGCAGTCAGGGGTGCCACCTCATGACAGTCGCGACTTACCCAGATAACAACACCATTCTGGATATCGTCAACCTTAAGACGTACTTTTACCTGGAGGCCGGTACCGTGCGGGCCGTGGATGGGGTGGATTTTTCGCTCAAACGCCAACAGACGTTAGGGCTGGTGGGCGAGAGCGGCTGCGGCAAGAGCATCACGGCCATGTCGATCATGCGCCTGATCCAGTCGCCGCCCGGCAAGATTGTCGACGGACAGATCAACCTGTATACGAAGGAGGGCGAGGGGGTCGACCTGGCCACCCTCGACCCGAAGGGCGCAAAGATGCGCGCCATCCGCGGCGCTGAGATCGCGATGGTCTTCCAGGAGCCGATGACCTCGCTTAACCCCCTCTACACGGTTGGGCGCCAGATCGCCGAGTCGGTGGAATTGCATCAGAACGTGGGACGGCGGGAAGCGATGGAGCGCGCGTTGGAGATGCTCCACAAAGTTCAGATCGGCGATCCGAAACAGCGCTTAAACGAGTTCCCGCACCAGATGAGCGGCGGCATGCGCCAGCGCGTGATGATCGGACTGGCGCTCTCCTGCAATCCGCTGATTTTGATCGCCGACGAGCCCACCACCGCCCTGGACGTGACCGTTCAGGCGCAAATCCTGGACTTGATGCGCCAGTTACAGGCCGATTTCAACTCTTCCATCATCATCATCACGCATAACCTGGGCGTCGTGTCTCAGCTTGCCGACCACGTCGCAGTGATGTACCTGGGCAAGGTCGTCGAGTATGCGGATGTGGAGGAGGTGTTCCACCATCCCCTGCATCCCTACACCGTCGGTCTGTTGAACTCTGTGCCGGTCTTCGGCAAGAAAAGCGGACAGGTGCTGGTGCCGATCAAGGGCATGGTGCCATCACCCATGTCTGAAATCCGCGGCTGCGCCTTCGCGGCACGCTGTCCCCGGGTGATGCCGATCTGCCGCGAACAGCCGCCGGCGCTGGGTGAAGTAGCGCCGGACCACCGAGTTTCGTGCTTGCTCTATTGACCTGGCGCAAGCCTGAGCGCAAAGGAGGTGATGCTCACGTCGTACCGTACCGTCCGTTCGTCCGTTCAACCATCTCGTAGCTGCGTTTCCCACATCAAAGGAGGAAATGTACAATGAAGTCTCTGCGTTCAATGTTGTACGCGCTGGTCGTGCTGAGCATCTGCTTCACGCTGGCATCTTGCTCGACCCCCGCCCCCGCCTCGGCCCCCACCGCGGCGCCTGCTCCCGCCCAGCCGGCGGCGACCGCCGTTCCGGCTGCCCCGGCGGCAACCGAAGCACCCAAGCCGACCGAGGCTCCGACGGCCGTTCCCGCCGCCACTCAGGCGCCCGCTGCGCCGGGTGCTAACCTGCAGGGCCCGATCCCCTATCCCGATCCGCCCAAGATCGACGTCGGCGGCGCGCCGATCAAGCGCCAGCCGATCAGCGACATCGTTGCCTACAAGGCCCTGCCGAGCTACTCGGAACCAGCCTGGGTCACCGATCTGGTCACGGCCGGCAAGCTGCCCGCCGTCAAAGACCGCCTGCCCAAGGAACCGCAAGTGGTCCTCAAATCCGGCATGGCCACCGGCATCGGCGTCTACGGCGACGTCGGCCGCTTCTTCTCGGCCTGCCCCACCGCCGGCTGGAACTTCATGGCCGGCACGACCGCCGGCTGGTTCGGTATCGAATCCTACTCCTACAACTACCAGGGCCTGACCAAGACCGGCCCGCTCTGGCGCGCCGCCACCGACGTCGAGCCCTTCCCGGGCCTGGCCAAGAGCTGGGAATGGTCTGCTGACGGCACCCAACTGACCATGCACCTCATCGAAGGCGCCAAGTGGTCGGACGGCCAGCCGTTCACCGCCGACGACGTGATCTTCACCTGGGAAGATTACATCGTCGACCCGAACGTCAACTCCTGGATCAAGTCCGACGCCTTCAAGTTCGGCGGCAAGGATGCCACGCTTGAAAAGGTCGACGACTATACCATCAAATGGACCTTTGGCGGGTCCAAGCCGCCGGTGGCCCTCTACCAGATGGCCGAGCAGAACTTCGACGTGATGCCCGCGCACATCTTCAAGCCCCTGCACCCGAAGTATAACTCTAAGACCGACTACAAGGCCTTCGCCAATGCCCAGGCGCCCCAGGACCTGCCGCAGGTTACCATGGGACCATGGGTCGCGGTCGAATACAAGACCGACCAGCTCCTCGTCATGCGCCGCAACCCGTACTTCTGGAAGGTCGATGAGACCGGCCAGCAGTTGCCGTACATGGACGAGATCGACTACCAGAAGGGCACCAGCGGCGCCGGCCGCTCGCTGTGCGTCATCGCCGGCGGCTGCGACCAGGACAACCTGGAGAACCCGAGTGTCTTTACCGAGGCCTTGCAGAAGGCGCAGGACCCCAAGGCCACCTATGCCATCAGCTGGGGCCCCGAAACCCTCGGCTACTACATGCAGGTCAACCAGTCGGCCGACCTCGGCACGAAGACCGACGCCGATAAGGCGATGCGCCAGCTCTTCCGCGATGTGAACTTCCGCCGCGCGCTGAGCCAGGCGATCGACCGCGACGGCATCGCTCAGTCCATCATGCGTGGGCCGTTCCTGCGCGCGTGGGCGGGCGGTGTCTACCCCGGCGCGCCGGAATTCGACAAGAGCTCGGTCGTCTTCTACCCGTATTCCGTGGACACCTCCAAGGCGCTGCTGGCTCAGTTTGGCTTCAAGGATACCGACGGCAATGGCATCCTGAACTGGACCACCGGTCCCCTGAGCGGCCAGGACCTGACGATCAGCATGTTCGCCAACCAGGACCAGCAAGAGGCGGTCAACACTGCTGAGGCGCTGGTTAACCAGCTTGGCCAGGTCGGCATCAAGGTCAACTTCCGCCCGGTGACGAGCGAAGTTGACAACAATATCAGCCAGAGCGGCGAGTGGGACACGCGCATCACGCGCGGCGGCCAGGAATTTGCCCTGCCGAATGTTCGCTGCACCGCTATCGCGCCGCTGACTAAGGCTGCCCCGTCGTGGCACCGCGAAGGTACTACCCCGCGCCAACTGCAGCCGTTCGAGAAGGACCTGAACGACATCGTCAATAAGTATTGCGTCGAGACCAACCCTGCCACGCGCAAGGACCTTCTCAATCAGTACAACAAGGTCTTTACGCAGAACCTGTACAACATCGGCATCTTCGTCGGGCGCTATGGCGAAAGCCTGGCCAAGCGCTTCCAGAACATCAACCCCGGTTTGCCCGCCTTCCTCTATAACTGGACGGAAGACGCAGACATGCTTGAACAGGTCTGGACGCCGGCTGCTCAGCAAGTCAAGCAGGTCCGGCCCAACACGATTCCGCTATACACGAAGTAAGTCCCTTATTACCGCTGCGGGGCTCGCGCTCGTGTGGGCCCAGCAGCGGTAGCCCATTTCCCTTCCTCCCCTGCCGTCGTTGGGATCTACGGACCCTCAGCGGCGCAGGGGAGGAAGGGATTGATCAGGCGATAAGGATCGGCCATGCTCAGCTACATCGCGCGCAGACTCGTGATCTCGGTTTTCCTTCTACTGGGCGTGGGGGCGGTCTCATGGATCGTAATCCAGTTGCCCCCCGGTGATTTCGCGACCACCTACGAGACGTACCTGATGAACCAGGGCTCGATGACCCAACAGCAGGCCGAAGACGCCGGGAACCGGTTGCGCAAGCAGTACGGGTTCGATCAGCCGCAGGTGGTCCAGTACATCAACTGGATGAAAGGCATCATCACCCAGGGGAAATTCGGCCCCTCGTTCGCCTACGGGCGCGATGTGGGCGAGCTGATCGGCGAACGCCTGGGCTACACACTGGTGCTGGCTCTCGCCGCGCACCTCATTTCGACATTGGTCGGCATTTTCGTCGGCATTTATGTGGCCCAGCACAAGTATAGCTTCTGGGACAACCTGGCGTCTGTCTTTGCCTTCGTGTTCGCCTCTTTGCCGCGCTTCTGGATCGCGCTGGTCATCGCTTACACCCTTGTTTTCGTCTTCAACCAGCATCACATCACCTCCTTTTTCTCACCCGAGTATGCCCTCGCGCCCTGGTCGTTTGCCAAACTGGGCAACTTCATCCAGCACGTCTGGCCGATCGTGATGATCGCCGGCCTGGGCGGTGTGGCCCGCAACATGCGCGTCATGCGCGGCAACCTGCTGGACGTCCTGGGCGCCCAATATGTGACCACGGCTCGCTCTAAGGGGCTTGCAGAAAACAAGGTGATCAGCCGGCACGCCGTCCCCAATGCGCTGCACCCGATTGTGGCTTACCAGGGCACCGTCCTGCCTTATATGTTCCAGGGCGAAATGGAAGCGGCGATTGTGCTCGGCATTCCGACCCTGGGGCCGCTTTTCTACGATTCGCTGGTGACCCAGGACATTTACATTGCCGGCAGCCTGCTATTCATCTATGCCGCCATGATCGTGCTCGGCAACCTGATCGCCGATATTTCGCTGGGATTTCTCGATCCACGCATCCGCTACAACTAGACCGACCCGTCTTTGGGAGAGCCAATGGAAGACACAGATACCTTTATCTCGCAGGAGCGCCCGGCTCCGGCCGAGAAGGCCGCCGTTGAGACCTTGCTTGCCGAGACTACCCAGCACGAGGGCTACTTCCAGCTCGTCTGGCGGCGTTTTCGCAAGAGCAAGCCCGCGATCGTCGGCGGCCTGCTGGTGATCGGTCTCGCCATCATGGCAATCCTGGCAGATTTCTTCTCGCCCTACGCGCTGGATGAGGCCATCCTGGAAAACTCCTTCATCCCTCCCACACAGGTCCATCTGGTCGATGCGCAGGGTAAGCTCCACCTCCGCCCGTTCGTCTATGCCCTGGGCTTTACGGTGGACATGAAGACGTTCGTGGCTACCTGGACTGAAGACACCACTAAGATCTATCCCGTCTCCTTCTTCGTCAAAGGATCGGCCTACAAGATCCTGGGTGTGATCCCATCGGACCGGCATCTCTTTGGCGTCGCCCAGGGCGGCGCGATCCACCTCCTGGGCACGGACAAGTTAGGACGTGACCTGTTCGGCAAGTCCTGCGAAGCCGGCCGCATCTCGCTGACCATGGCGCTCTTCGGTACCCTCATCAGTGTGGCGATCGGCTCTGTGCTCGGTGTGACCTCGGGTTACTATGGCGGGCGCACGGACACGGTCATCCAGCGTTTTGTCGAGTTCGTCAACTGCTTCCCGCAGTTGCCCCTCTGGATGTCTCTGGCCGCAGTTGTGCCACGCAACTGGGACTCGTTCCGCATCTTCATCATTATGGCTTTCATCTTCGCCCTCCTTTCATGGACGACGCTGGAGCGCGAAGTGCGCGGCAAGGTCCTGTCCTTTCGCGAGACCGACTTCATTTTGGCCGCTAAGGAGATGGGCGCATCCGATTCGCGCATCATCTTTCTGCACCTGTACCCGAACACGCTCAGCCATGTCCTGGTTATCCTGACCTTGACCGTGCCCACGATCATCCTGGCCGACCGCATCTCCCAGGCGGCCAGGGCGCAATTGAGTCAGGTCAATCTGGCCTGGCTGGATCGCCGTGGGCACCTGTGGATCCGCACGGCGGGGATCTTCGTAAACGCCGATGTTCCGACGATGACCTTCTCCGCGCCACACGCGATGAGCGTCTGGGCCCGCTCGGGCGTTCG
>JADGQF010000208.1 GCA_017882045.1 Anaerolineales bacterium | reverse complement strand
TCATCGACAAGATCCAAGGCCTCGGGCGCATCGAGACGGTGCACTACAGCATGCAGACGGTCATCGAGATGACCAGAGACGCGCCCCTGCCGCTGCCTATCCCACTCCCACTCCTCTTTACCCAGCAGAAGATGCTTCTGATCGCTGCCGGCGATGTTATTGCCGGGTTCGACCTGACCAAGATCGCGCCGCGTGACATCCTGGTGCAAGGCACAAAGGTTCAAATGGTTTTGCCGCCTGCCGAGATACTGGTAACACGCATCGATAATCAGCGCACTTATGTCTATCTGGACCAGAAACCGTTCTACATGCCAAATGACAAGACCCTGGAAGGCAAGGCAAGACAGGCAGCCGAGGACCAGTTGATCAAGTACGCACTCGAACGGGAGATCCTCGCGCAGGCGGAGGTGTACGGCAAGTACCGCCTTGAAGCCTTCCTGCGTGCGCTTGGCTTTACAGAAGTCGACATTCGGGTTGGCTCCACCTTGGACACTGGCCAGTAAAGGAGGTAGACACGCTGCGCGCTCGCACGATGCTGGGTCTGGTTCCGGTGTTTATCTGCCGCGGCGAGCCAATCCCACTTGACACTCACCCGCTCCTATGCTATGATAAGCTTGGTAACATTTCCACATCTGAGGCCCGTCCGTTGCCGTCCCTATAACGTTTTGAGCGCCTGCTGGGGCCGTTTGCGGGCACCGCAGGGGCCTTTCTGGCCGGCTGGTCCCGCGAAAACGGGCGACATTTGTGGTATCGTTTTTGCAATTGCCAGCTTCTTACCCACTACCGGGGAGACGGTCGCGATGCAGCGAACCATCAAGGACGTAGCCAGGCACACGGGACTGTCGCCCTCGACCGTCTCGCGCGTGCTGAACCGCAGCGGCTACGTGAGCCCCGATACGCTGCGCCGGGTCGAAGAGGCAGTGGTCGAGCTCGGCTACCGCCCCAACTGGCTGGCGCGTGGCCTCAAGGGCAAGCCTTCCAACCTGATCGGTCTGATCATCCCCGATATCTCCAACACCTATTATACGGCCGTCGCCCAGGCGCTGGTCGACGCGCTGCGCGCCAAGGATTATGAAGCCGTCCTGTGTGTGAACAACGAGGACCCGCGCATCGATCTGCACTACCTGCAGATCCTGCAACAGAAACGCGTCGACGGCATTCTCTACGCGCACCCCTCACACGGCAGTAACAGCGCCTTCGTGCGCGAGTTGGCGCTGGGCGGTCTGCCGATCGTCGAGCTGAACCGCCAGCGCGAGGGCGACCTGCTGGATTCTGCCCTGGCCGATAACCGGCAGGGCGCCTACCTGATGACCCAGTATCTTCTGCGCTACGGCCACCGGCGCATCGGCCTGATCCTGGGCGAGAGCGACCTGACGACCGGCGGAAACCGGCTGGAGGGCTACCGCAACGCCTTAAGCGAAGCGGAAGTGGTAGGCGACCCGGCCCTGGTGCGCATGGGCTCATTCAGCCGCGCCCACGGCGAGGCCGCCACGCGTGCCCTGCTGGCCCTGTCGCAGCCGCCCACGGTGATCTTCGCCGGCAGCAACCGCATCCTCATGGGCTGCTTGGCGGTGCTCGCCGAGCGCGGGCTGGTGGTGCCCGAGGATATGTCGGTCGTGGCCTTCGACAACTCCGAGTGGCTGAGCATCTGGCGCCCGCCGATCACGGCGGTGGATGTAGCCATCGACGCGATGGCGGGGCTGGCGGTCGACCTGCTGCTGCACCGCATCGCGGATGCCGGCGCCGAGCGCAAGCCTGTGACCTACCTGCTGAGCACATCGATCGTCGAGCGCGGGTCGGTGGCGCAGGTGGCTGCGGCGCCGTTGGCGCCCGCGAGCGGCTGAACGGGACTGGCGTCCGCAGGGGCGGCAGTTGCGCGCGACCGGACGAAATTGGCGTCCGCGGGCGCGGGTAATATACTCGTCCGGCGGACGGTGCAGCCGGCGATTGGCTCCCCGGCGGCGGGGGTTTCAACGGAGGGCAGAGCATGGCGGATCTGGCAACGGCGATCGCGGCGACCCGGGTGAGCGATGGCAAGCTGGCCCTTTTCTGGCTCGGCGGCGCAGGCTTTGTCTTTCGCACGGCGGCAGGACGCACGGTCGCCATCGACCCCTACCTCTCGGACTCGCTGGACCACTACTATTCCTGGAAACGCTTGCCCCTCTCGCCCATCGCCCTGCCGGCGCGCGCGCTGCAGGCCGACCTGGTGCTGGCGACCCACGCCCACGAAGACCATCTCGATCCTGAGACCATCCCCGACCTGGTCGCGGCCGGGCAGGCGCTGATCGCCGGGCCCGGCATGTGTACCTCGGCCATGCGCGCCTGGGGCGTGCCCGAAGAACGCATGGCGGAGATCAACCGCGGCGAACGCCGCACGCTGGCCGGCTTCGACGTCGCGGCGGTGCTGGCGCACCACGTCTCGCCGGCGGGCGCGCAAACGCCCGACGCGGTAGGCTTCGTCGTCGACCTGGACGGCATCATCGTTTACCACACCGGCGATACCCTCTACCATCCTGACCTGCAGGCGGTACGCGCGCGGCGCCCGCACGTGCTGCTGGTCTGCATCAACGGCCAATATGGCAACATGAACCCCGAGGAAGCGGCCCGCTTGACGTCCGAGATCGAGCCGGCGGTCGTGATCCCGATGCATTGGGGCCTGGTGGCCGAAAACACGGCTGAGCCAGGCGCGTTCGTGCGCGCGTTGGCGGCGACGGGCAGCCGGGCGCGACCGGTGGTGATGCTGCCGGGCGATACTTTCATCTCCTCGTTCGCGGCGAGCTAGTTTGGCACAGGAGAGCGCCGATGAGAGCAGCGGTGTGGCATGCGCGGCATGATATCCGCGTAGAGGAATTCCCCGACCCGGGGGCGCCGGCGGCGGATGAGGTCAGGCTGCGGGTGTCCTGGTGCGGCATTTGCGGGACCGACCTGGAAGAGTACCTCCAGGGACCATTGTTCATCCCGCCCGCCGATAAACCGAACCCCATAACCGGCCGGCATGCGCCGATGGTGATCGGCCATGAGTTCGTCGGCGAGGTGGTCGGGCTGGGCAGTCGGGTGAGCGACCTGGCCCTGGGCGACCGGGTGGCCGTGGATACCCTCATCCACTGCGGCGAGTGTTACTTCTGCCGCCGGCACCAGGTGCACCTGTGCGAGCGCCTCGCGATCATGGGCCTGATGACCGATGGCGGCCTGGCCGAGTACATTAACGCCCCGCGCTATATGTGCTTCAAATACGCGCCCGGCCTGGCCAACGCGCATGCCGCGCTGGCCGAGCCGACCTCAGTGGCCGTGCGCGCGGCCCGGCGCGGCCGCCTGGTTGCCGGCGAGACGGTGGCCATCATCGGCGCGGGCGCGATCGGCCTGCTGACGGTGGAAGTGGCCCGCGCACTGGGGGCCGAGAAGATCGTGGTGCTGGAACCGGCCGAGAACCGGCGCAAGACGGCCCTGGCCCTCGGCGCCAACGCGGCGATCGATCCCTTCAATTCAGACCCGGTCGAGGCCGTCAAGCGGCTGACCGGAGGCTACGGCGCAGATGTCGTGTTCGAGTGCGCCGGCACTGTTGGGACCATGTCGCTCGCGCCGGAGCTGGGCCGGCGGGCGGGCCGCATCGTCCTGGTGGGCCTGCACGACGCCCCGGTGCCCATCCGCCTGGCCTCGGTGGTGATCGGCGAGCAAGAACTGATCGGCTCGTTCTCGCACGTCTACGACGAAGACTTCTCCAGCGCGGTCGATCTCCTGAGCACCGGGCAGATCGTCGCTGAACCGTTGATCACAGCCCAAATCGGGCTTAAAGACCTGGTCAGGTGCGGCCTGGACGAGCTGGCTTCCAGCAAGGCCCGCCACTTGAAGATCCTGGTCTCGCCGGAAGGCTGAAAAAGGAGGTGAGGCGATAGCAAATGGAGCATTCCGGAGGAGGACTTGCCCTGCTGGATGGGCCGGAGTCCAGCACGCAAAGGGCAGGCAGTTGTTTACCGACAACGGCCCACATTCAACCCTATCCGAGGAGGAATTGGACAATGAAGCAGTCTAAGATGTGGCTTGCGGCCAGCCTGCTGCTGGTCGTGGCGATGGTCCTCTCGAGCTGCGCCGCCCCTACGCCGCAGGTGGTCGAGAAGGTCGTCACCCAGGTTGTCACCCAGGTGCAAACCCAGGTGGTCGAGAAGCAGGTCGTGCAGACCCAGGTCGTCAAGGAAGTGCAGACCCAGCTCGTCGAGAAAAAGGTTGAGGTCCAGGTGACCCCGACCGCCGGTCCGGCCAACCCGTACCGCCCAAATGACCTGATGAAGCTGTCCGACGAACTGAAGGCCGCCTTTAAGGACGCCAAGATCCCGGCGGACTCCAAGTACGCCCTCTTGACCAACGCCGTGGCCCCCTTCTGGACCGCCGCGCAGATCGGCGCCTCCCGCGCCTCGGCCGAAGTCGGTGTGCCTATCACCTTCCAGGCGCCGACGGCCGCTGAGAAACTGAGCCAGCAGCTGTCCATGCTGGAGACCTTCGTCAATGACAAGTACAGCGCCATCACGTTCTCGGCCATCGACCGCAAGGCTGCGGCCCCGATCGTGAACAAGGCCGTGGCTGCCGGCATCACCGTGTTGAACACCGACTCGGATGCCACCGGCACCAAGCGCCAACTGTACATCGGCATGTCTGACTACGATGCAGGCATGAAGGCCGGCGAAGCGGCCAAGAAGATCATCGGCAAGGGCAAGGTTGTCGGCCTCGTCGGCTACGCGACCGCCCAGAACGCACAGGACCGCATCGCGGGCGTCAAGAAGTCCTTCGAAGGCACGGACCTGCAACTGGTCGAGGTGCTGCTGGACGACGTCAAGCCCGAAGTGGCCCTGAGCAATGCCCAGACCGCCATGCAGAAATACCCGGACCTGGGGGGCTTCATCACCTTCTACTCCTATGACGGGCCCTCGGCTTGCCAGGCTGTGAAGCAGGCCGGCCAGACGGGCAAGGTCAAGATCGTGGCGTTTGACGCCGAACCGGAAACCCAGCGCTGCACGAGCGAGGGTGTGGTGCAGGCGATGATCGGCCAGCGCGTGTACTTCTACGGCTACCTGTCCGGCCTGATCATGCACTCCTTCAACACCATCGGCAAGGACGCGACGATGAAGGTCTTGGATCCGTACCTCCAGCCCTGGCCGACCCTGGCGACCGCGGACACGCAGGCGGGCTCCGAAGGCAAGATCCATCTCAATACCGGCATCGACGTGATTTACGCCGATTCCTTCCAGCTTTACAAGGATTACCTGAACTCGATCGGTATTCCTTCTCAATGACGTTGACGGTGACGTTGTCGCTGACATTGGCGCTGACGTTCAGCGCCTGAAGAGCGGGACGCTGCATCCGCTCCGGCGGAGCGGATGCAGCGTTTGGGCAGGTAGAAAGACCAATCGGCCGCACCCAGGAAAAGGGGGATGTAGCGGGATGGCAGATCAACCATTGCTACGCATGGAGAACATATCCAAACACTTCGCCGGCGTCCAGGCCCTGTCGAACGTGGACTTTGAAGTTAATACCGGTGAGATCCTCGGCTTCATGGGTGAGAATGGCGCCGGAAAATCAACGCTGGTCAAAATCCTCTCCGGGGTCTATAGCAAAGATCAGGGCGCCATTTACTGGCGCGGCCAGCCGGTCGAGGTCCACAGCCCGCACCAGGCGCAGGCACTGGGGATCACAACCATCTACCAGGAGCTGGCGTTGGTGCCGCACCTGAGCGTGGCGGAGAACATTTTTCTGAATCGTGAGCGCCGGCGCGTACGCGGCACCGGTCTGGTCGATTTCGGGCAGCAGGAACGCGAGGCGCAAGCCATCATGAAGGACCTGGGCGTGGAGCTGCCGGGGAACAAGAAGATCAAGGAGCTGACCGTGGCTGCCCAGCAGATGGTCGAGATCGCCAAAGCCGTCTCGCGCAACGCCAGCCTGATCCTGATGGACGAGCCGACCTCGGCCCTCTCCCGCAAGGAAGTAGACGCGCTTTTCAACCTGATGCGCCGCCTGAAGGAAAAGGGCGTCTCGGTGGTCTTCATCAGCCACCGCCTTGAGGAAGTGCTCAGCGTCGTCAACCGCATCGTCGTGATGCGCGACGGGCGCCGGGTGGGGCAAATTGCCGGGGCAGAAGCGACCGAAAAGAAGATCATCCAGATGATGGTGGGGCGCGAGGTGGGCCTGTTCCCGAAGGTGGCGGCGCCCATCGGTGGGCCGGTACTGGAGGTGCGCAACCTGACCGCTGAGAACGGCGTGCGCAACGTGAGTTTCACGGTGCACCGGGGAGAGATCCTGGGGCTGGCCGGGTTGATCGGGGCCGGACGGACCGAGACGGCGCGCCTGATCTGTGGCGCCGACCGGCTGACGAGCGGCAGCATCCTGATCAACGGCCAAGAGGTTCAGATCAAGAGCCCCGCGCAGGCCGTCGATCGCGGGATCGGCTGGGTACCCGAAGATCGCAAACAACATGGCCTGGTGCTGGGCATGGACGTAAAGTCGAACACCACCCTGGCCATTCTGAAACGGATATCGAACGTGTTCGGCGCGGTGCGGGCCAAACAAGAGCGCGAAATCACCGAGCATTACGTCCACGCGCTGCAGATCTCAACGCCCAGCATCTCGCAGACCGTGCGCAACCTGAGCGGCGGCAACCAACAGAAAGTGGTGCTGGCCAAGTGGCTGAGCGCCAAACCGAAGATCATGATCATGGACGAGCCAACGCGCGGCATCGACGTCGGCGCGAAGGCCGAGGTCCATGCGTTGATGAGCCAGTTGGCCCAGGAAGGGATGGCTATCGTCATGATCTCGTCGGAAATGCCCGAGATCATCGGCATGAGCGACCGCGTCATTGTGATGTGCCAGGGTCGCGTGACGGGCGAATACGAGCGCGGTCACGTGACGCAAGAACAGATCATGGGCGATGCAACCAAGTTCCTGGCCCTGGAGGCCCTGGCGCTGAAGGCGCCGGAGGCGGTACCAGTGCCCGCCGGATTTGAGCCGGAACCGAAGGTTTAACCCCTAGCTTGGAGGCAACGGAACATGAACAAGATGGAAACCAAGGGCCCCTCCGGAACCCTGTCCGCGCCCCGCGCCGGCACCGGTGAGAACATTCGGGCCCTGCTGCGTATGACCGAAGTGGTGCTGCTCGTGGCCGTTTTGCTGCTCGTCCTGGTGGGCGGCGTGGTCAACCCGCACTTTCTCGGCATCGAGAACATCAAGATCATGACGCGCGACATCGCCATGCTGGCGATCGCGGCCATCGGCGTCGGCTTCCCGATCCTGACCGGCGGCATCGACCTCTCGGTCGGCTCGGTGGTCGGCCTGGGCGGCGTCATGGTGGCCTACTTCATGATGAACATGGGCCTGCCGATCTGGCTCTCGATCATCCTGACGCTGATCATCGGCATCGGCCTGGGCGCGTTCCACGGGCTGTTCGTGACCAAGCTGAAGATGCACGGCTTCCTGATCACGCTGGTGACGATGGGTCTGGCGCGCGGTTTCATCCTCGTGCTCACCAACGCCTTCCCGATCACCGGCTTGCCGGACCAGTTCACCAACCTCGGCCAGGGCTACCTGTTCAACCTGATCCCGATCCCGGTCATCATCTGCCTGATCATCGCCGGGCTGTGTTTCTATCTGCTGCGCTTCACCTTCATCGGCCGTCAGATCTACGCGGTGGGCGGCAACGTGGAAGCGGCGCGTTACTCTGGCGTGGCGGTTGATGCGCGCATCTTCCTGTGCTACATCGTATCCGTGGTCTGCGCGACGACGGTGGGCATGATCACCGCGGCCCGCCTGAGCCTGGGCCATCCGGGCTCCGGCGAAGGTTACGAATTGCTGGCCATCACGGCCTGTATTTTGGGCGGTGCGAGCTTTGCCGGCGGTGAAGGCGGGGTACCGGGGATCCTGATCGGCGCGATTCTCATCGGCACGCTGCAAAACGCGATGGTGATGCTGAACATCAACCCGTACTACCACAAGATCGTGATCAGCATGGTGCTGCTGGCTGCCATCACGTTTGATTACCTGCGCAGGCGCAGCCGAAGGGCGTAGTTCCTGGCGGTTAGAAACCGCAGCAACTATCGCTAAGCCTGCCTTCGCAGGCCACAGAGTCGGTGCCGGCTGCCAGCCAGCCGGTTGCCGCGACACGGAATACCTCAGACCCAATCTTAGCGTTCGAGAGGAATCATGTCTACACTCGTGCCCAGGCATGTAACGGCTGTGGTCCTCCTCGCTGTGATCGTGACGGGCAGTCTTGTCGTCCACGTGTCGCTACCAACAGAGCGCCGGCCGGGGACCGACATTTACTACAATTGGGTCGAAGGGCAGAATATCCTCTCTGGGCAGAACCCGTATGCTCGCATTCTCAGCAGCGACATGCGTGTCAATCAGAAGTATCCGACCTACTTCCCGTTGATCTACTACCTCTCTTCCCTGACACAGCAACTGGGC
>JADGQF010000207.1 GCA_017882045.1 Anaerolineales bacterium | reverse complement strand
CCCGCCCTCCATCTCTTCGCGCGGCAAACCACACTCGTCGCAAAGCCGGATCACCAGGTCGCGCGCCCGGTTAAGGTGGACACGCGGCATATTCGGGAACAGGTGATGCTCAACCTGGTAGTTGAGACCGCCAAAAAAGAAATCCCAGAACGGGTGGGGTGCGACGTTGCGCGAGCTCAGCACCTGCCGCTCCAGGAACGACAGCTCGACATCCTTGCTCCAGAGGGGCATGCCCTTATGATTGGGAGCGACCACCAGCCCCTGGTAGAGCCCGCCCACCAACTGGCTGCCGATGAAGATGCCGAGCCATTGCCAGCCCAAGAGGGCGATGGCGGCAGCCCACAGCCCAAGATTGAGCGTTAGCAGCGCCAACTCGAGCAAACGCGGGCCGCCGCGCAGTTCCGTCAGCGCGAAGCGCCAGCCGTCAACCCGCAGCGCGATGGTAACGAACGGAAAGAGAAAGGGATACACCACGGCCTGGCGCCGGGTTACCCGGCGCCGCCATCCCCGCCGCGCGCGGGCTTGCTCGGCGGTGAAGGCGATCAACCCCGCGTTAAAGATGTCGGGATCGTCGTCGATGTCGTTGGTGTTGGCATGGTGCCGGTTGTGCCGGTCGCGCCAGGACCAGAAGCTGATGCCCAGCGTTACGTTCCAGCAGAGCATCCCGAGCGCCCAGTTGGCCTTTACCCCCGTGAACACGGCCAGGTGGGCGGCATCGTGGCCGAGCACGCCCACCTGGAGCAGACCAATGCCAATCACCAGGATTGCCAGCAGGGCTCCCCATGCTCCGGGCAGGACGAATGGAAGGCTGAGCCCGGCAGCCAGTATCGCGTAACATAAGAGGCCCCGGAGCAAGTAAAAGCCGGGCGCCCGCTCAAGCAGGCCGGCCGCAATCACCGAGCGCCGCAGCCTGGCATATTCGGATGCCCCGGCTCGGGGCCGTCGGCTCTCCATCTGAAGTTCTCGAGATGAGCCGATCTGGAGATCCAGGTCCATTGCGAAAGTCTCCTGCTGATTTTGATGGCTCGCTAGCGGCGGCGGTCGGTCGGTTTTAATTCACCGGCTTGCTTTAGCCGGCGGATGTGCTTGCGCATGCCCTTCGACAGCCGCTTCGGCTCGGGCGCATGCCGAACGCCCACGGGCTGGACTACTGCCACGCCGCCGGACGCAGCCGCCGGCGCGGGCGGGGTGGTCATCTCAATCTTTGCGGCCAGTTCGTCGGTCTTTTTAGTCTCGTCTGCCATAAGGTTTCAACTCCTTGTACCATGATTGACCCAATGGGTCGCCAGTGCCATAGGTGATAGCATAACCGAACGGCACGCCCCTGTCGTCAGCACAAACGCTGGTTTTCTGTGTGACAAACGAACAGCCTGCCAGGCCGGCTCATTCACTTTTGTTATGCGATATTTGGTGTACGGCTTACGACGGCTGCGCAGGGGCATAGATTTGGCGGGCATGTTTCGTCATGAGGCTGGCGAGTACTTTGGAGAATTTGACCCCGTGCAGAAGCAACACTTCGGTCATCGGCAGACCCAGGCTGGGGCCAAAGGCGGTGTTGGCGTTGGCATCGGTGAAGTAGGGCGTGCCCGTCGCCGCGTCGATCCGCACGTCGAACTTGGCGTAGTCCTGGCAGCGCAGCACGTCAAAGGCGCGGCGCGCGTGCCCGGTCACGGCCTCGGCAACGGCGGGTTCGACAGTGGCGTAGTGGTAGCAGTCCGGCTCGCTGTAGCTCTCGAAGCTGGTGAAGAGATACTTTCGGGTCTCGCTGTCCTTGAAAATCTTCTCGGCGCAGAAGACATGCACCTGCTCGCCGTCGTCAAACACCACCGCCGTGATCTCGGGTCCTTCGATGAACCGCTCGACGACCACTGGCATCTTGTAGGTCTCAATCAGCACGTCGGCCTGCTGTTGAGCCTCCTCGTAGGTCTCCTTCACGGCCGCGTTGTCGATGCCGACGCTGCCGCCGCTCTCGTTAAGCTTCACGATCAGCGGTAAGCCCAAGTCATCGCGAATCCCTGTCCCGCGCCGCGTGACGAACTGGAAGGGCGGCGTCGGCACGTCGTTGGCGTCGAGCAGCTCCTTGACCAAATTGCGATCGTTGCCGATCACCAATCCCCGCATCCCAGCGCCGGTGTAGGGCACGCCGGCCAGTTCGAGCGCGCCGGGAATCGAGGTCTGCAGCGCGTCGCTCCCCCGCAGCGTGTCGACCAGGTTCAAGACGAGGTCTGGCTGGTCGACCAGCAGCTTCGCCATGAAATAGCGATCGGCCCGGTACGCCTTGGCTTTCACCCCCAGCTTCTTCAGGGCCGCGACAACATCCTTCGCGCGCTGCTCCACCTCCACCTCGGCCTGGTAGGCCTCCTTGGTCGGAAACCACGCGCTCTTAACGTGCGAGTACGCGACCGCCACCAGGCGCAGCCTCTTCAGCGCTTCCTTGTCCACCGCGAAACGCTGCGACCGCCTGCCATCCCGCGGCTTGCGCTTGCGCACCCCCTCGATCGCCATCTCGCCAGTCATCGGCCGCCGCCCAGGCTCTTGCAACGACAGGTCCTCATCAGCCTACGTCCGGCGCAGGCCGGGGTTCATGCCCATTGCCAGAAGCCGTCTTGCCTAGCGTGGTGCCGTCTGCCCGGCCTACGTCTTGGGCCGCTCTCGCATTTTCATGCCACAAGCTAGCATCTTGTAACGCGTGCCACGGGCTGCCGCCTGGCGCCAGGTTGCCGTCTTCCGCCACGCCGTCATCGGCCACGCCGTCATCGGCCGTGGCGGCATCCGCCAGCATCGCAGTCACCTCGCTGCCATTCACGGTCTCGTGCTCGCACAAGCGCTCGGCCAGCCGGTCGAGTGTCGCCCGGTGAGCCCTCAACAAGGCCGAGGCCTGATCAAGCGCCTCCTCGACGAGGCGCCGCGTTTCGGCATCCACCTGGCCTGCCGTCTCCTGGCTGACCCTGCCGTCTAGCCCCCAGGCTTGTGGCCCCAGGTAGGCGGCCTGTGGGTCGCCGGCCAGCCGCACCGGCCCGAGGGCCGGGCTCATGCCAAACTCGGTGGCCATGCGCCGGGCCAGGTCGGTGGCGCGCGCTAGGTCATCAGAGGCGCCCGTCGAGACCTCGTCAAAGGTCAGCACTTCGGCCGCCCTTCCGCCCAGCATCACCGCCAGCCGTGCCCGCAGCTCACTCTGGCTCAACAGGTAGCGATCCTCGATGGGCCGTTGGATGGTGTAGCCAAGAGCCCGCCCGCGCGGCACGATGGTGACCTTGTGCACCGGGTCCGTGCCGGGCAGCAGGGTGGCCACCAGGGCGTGGCCCGCTTCATGTACGGCCACCGTCTGCTTCTCCCACGGGTTCATGGCCCGCGTACGCCTTTCCGAGCCGGCGACCACCCGTTCGATGGCCTCATCAAAGTTGACCATCTCCACCGCTTCCTTGCCGTCTCGGGCGGCAGCCAGCGCGGCCTGGTTGACCACGTTCTCCAGGTCGGCGCCCGAGAAGCCCGGCGTGATGCGGGCGACGGCCTTCAGGTCCACATCCGCCGCCAGGGTGACCGGCCGCGCGTGGATGTGCAAGATTTCTTCTCTGCCCACCAGGTCGGGCAAGTCCACCGTGATCTGGCGGTCGAAGCGGCCCGGCCGTAAGAGCGCCGGATCAAGCACCTCGGGCCGGTTGGTGGCGGCCATCACGATCACGCCGTGCTGCGACTCGAACCCGTCCATCTCGGCCAGCAATTGGTTGAGGGTCTGTTCGCGCTCCTCGTGCGCGCCCATGGCGCCTGCGCCGGCGCGCCGGCCGCCGATAGCGTCGAGCTCGTCAATGAAGATAATACTCGGCGCGGCCTTCTTGGCCTGCTCGAACAAATCGCGCACACGCGAAGCGCCAACCCCCACGAACATCTCCACGAACTCAGAGGCGCTGACCGAGAAGAAGGGCGCGCCCGCCTCGCCCGCCGTGGCCTTGGCCAGGAGCGTCTTGCCGGTGCCCGGCGAGCCGACCAACACGACACCTTTGGTCATCCTGCCGCCTAAGCGCTGGAAGCGGGCCGGGTCCTTGAGGTAGTCGGTGATCTCCCGCAACTCCTCCACTGCCTCGCCGGCCCCGCCCACATTCTGGAAGGTAACCCCCGTCTGCTCGCCCTGGATGACGCGCGCCTTGCTCTTGCCGAAGGAAAAGATGCCTCCAGGCCCGCCGGCGCCGCCCGCGGCGCCGCGCATGCTCTTGAGCACGAAGTAGCCGAAGGCGCCAAACAGGACCAGCGGCAGTAACCAGCCCAGCAGTGCCAGGATGCCGCCGCTGCCGGCGACCTGGCCGGTGGCATTGACATTGTTGGCTTCCAGATCTTTGAGCAAGTTCGGGTCATCTACCCGGACAGTGTGGTAGAACTTGTCGCCGGCCAACTTGCCGGAGATCTGGTCGATGCCGACCGTCGCGGTCTGGATTTGCCCGGCTCGCAGGGCCGTCTTGAACTCGGTGTAAGTCATCTCGGTCTTAGACGCCAGCAGGGACCCACTGATCAGTGGCCAAAGCAGCGTGAGTAGCAGGATCACCGGCATCAAGTACGTGAGCGGGAACCGGATTCTGCGGCCGGGCAAGTTCTTGTTCATCGGGGGCTCCTATCTCTCTCTTACGGTCGGGCCGGCCCTCACCGCTGCCAGCAACTCACCGGTCGGACCGCCCTTGAGCAGAAAGGCGTCTGCTCCAGACTCCAGCGCAGCCGCGCGATCTGTGGCGTACATCGTCAGCACCACGACCCTGACCCCCGGCCACCGGCTTTTGATAATCCTGATGGCTGTCATACCGTCCAACTTCGGCATGTGCAGCTCCATCACGACGACATCCGGGCGGAGCAGCTCTACCTGGTCGATCGCCTGTTGGCCATCGCTGGCTTCGCCTACGGTCTCAATCAGGCCATCGCTTCGCTCGCCGCGGCTTTTGTGGCTCCAAACCATAGCCGTCAGCAGGGCTTGCAGGCTGCGCCGGGCCCTGAGTTGGTCGTCGGCAATCAGCACGCGGGTCACGGTCTCGCCCAAAGCCTTTCATTTGCCGTAACCCTAACGTCCCCACAACTCGTCAGGGCCTCGTCGCCCCAAATAAGCTCCGCCCTCTCCTTGTCACTAAGGGGATCTCGGGCGGGGTCATTCAGGATCGGCGCTGGACCGGTCTCTATTGTCTCGGGTGTCTCGGGCATAGCTACCATCTCGTCACCTCCTGGCGCTGCCAAGGGCCGGCTCTGGCAAGGCCGGCGATTGAGTTTACTCTTCGATTGCCTGCTCGTCGCGATGCTTGCGCATCCAGCGGATGCTCTGTGACTCGGCGTGCTGCTTGATGTAGCCGTACTTGTGTTGAAGCACGCCCGCCAGCCGCTCGGCTTTGCCGCCGATCCTCTCCAGGTCAGCGTCGTCGATCCTGCTCCAGAAGATCTTGATCTGACTACTGACTTGCTTCCATCGGCTTTCCGGCATGTCGTTGTTCATTGCGATATCCTCTTGAGCTCTCACCTGAGGACTCATTAGGCGGTTTTTTCCGTCGACACGCTCATCGGCAGACTGCCGAGCAGCAGGGTCGGGCTGATACCGTGCTCGGTGATCACGATTTTGCTGTTGTTGCGCAGGGACGTTTCGATCATCTCCATCTGTTTAAGCATCTGGGCATTACCAACGAAGTACCTCGCGGCCGCTTCGTTCACCAGGCGGATGGCTTCAGCCTTGCCCTGGGCCACCTGGATCGCCGCTTCGCACTCGCCCTGGGCCCGCTGGATGATCGCCAGCTTCTGTTGTTCAGCGGCTTCAAATTCCCCGGTTGCCAGCAGGCGCATGGATCTTCTCTCCTGCTCAGAAGTCTTCTGCTTGTGCATGGCCTTCTTGATGTCTTCCGGCGGATCAATCAGGCGGATTTCCACCTTGCTGACGGTCAGGCCCCATTCGACGGCGTATGTATTCAGGATCCGCTGTAGATTGCCCGCGATCTTCTCACGGGCTACCAGACTCTCATCCAGGGTTAGATCGCCGAACTCTTGGCGCAGGTTGGTCATCGCCAGCTGGATGATCGCCTTCTTCCAATCGTCGATGTTATAGAAAGTCTTCTTGATCGACTCCTCATCGACCGTCGGCCGCACCCACATGATGCCGTCGACCTGGATCTCGACGTTGTCCTTGGTGATCACCGGCTGAGGGTGAATATCCATCGTGTGCTCGCGGACATCGCGGACCCGGATGAGATGGACGAACGGGATTTGAAATCCCAGGCCAGGCAGCACAAATCGACTGTACTTGCCCAGGGTCTCCTGGATCCCCCGCTCGAAAGGCCGCAGGGTGTAGATCGGGAAATAGAGCGTTCTCATATGTGATCTCCTTCGTCGAGTCACCACAGCATCCAGAAATCAGCGAATAGCCGCCAATTCTGCTTTCCCGAGGAAGGACTGCAGTTCCTGCAAGGTCGGTCCCAACTTCTTCCTCTCCTCCAGTCCATAGACCTCAAAGGACGCCGCTGTAACCTTGCCAAGGAAGAGCTTCTTGGTGACTAAACAGGACGGTGACCTCCTTATACCGGGTGCTGATGAGACGCCAGCGATAGCTCAAACCTTCCTGGATTGGTCCTTTCAGCTCCAGGACCTGAGCCGAGAATTTCGTCAGGGCGAACTCGTTCAGGATCTTCGTGACCGCGTCTAGAAAACTCTTGTCCATTGTTTGGCTCCCTCTCGCGCATGACAGCGGAAGAATTGCTTTTCCCGATTAGTAGGATAACCCGAGCGCGCGCCCGCGTCGTCAGCGCAAACGCTAGAGTTGCGGATAACAAAAGGGCCGCCTCGATGAGCGACCCTGGATGTTTGTTGTATGATGTTTGGTGTATGGGTCTCGCTACGTTCGCAATGCCTGTCGTAGAGCGAGGGTGCGGCTGGAACGCCAACCTGTTGGCATACACTTTGACCTTCAGACTGATAGCGCCTGTGCACTCCACCTTAGACCATCGTCGGAGAGTTGGCTTCGGGACGAGCCAGGCTGTGAACCGCGTCCATCTGGGCGCTGAACCGGGAATCTGTCCACCCAGAAGCCAGGTGGACAGACCCCTTTGCAGGTTGGCATTGGCCCAGGGTTTTACGCGTGGGTCAGGAAACGCGCTTCCGGCGCACCCATGACGCCTGCAGTCTTCATAGTCTCGGCCAGCGCCGGATCGTGAACGAACTTCTGTGCGTTTTCTGGATTGTCCCACTCTAACACCACCGTGATGTCGTTGGGATTCGCCAGGTCGCGGTAAACGTACTGGACGCCAGTGGACCCGCTGGCGCGACGTTTGGATTCGTCAGCATCAAAGTACGGGCGCCATTTGGCGTAATCAGCGACCGTGTGACGGACACTTAGGTAGATCATTGGCTGTTTTCCTTTCCTGAATGGTGTAGATGCTACCATTATTGTAGCACTTTTACAATGCTTCCAGCCGTTCTTGGCGGCAACGACGCTGCGCCAATTCAGCAAGATCACCTGTGCACTGCTGGCGATGACTGGCCGGGTGACCATGCGCGGCATCTCGCGCTGGGCGGGCCGAGGTGGCAGTTATTGAACTGTGCGGACTGATCCAAACGACAAACCGGCAGTGCTGCAAAACACTGGCCGGTTGGTGACTCCCGATAGGTTAGCACTGGGAACCGGATCTGAGCCTGTCCCTGCCCTGCTTTGCGGTCAACGAGGGCAGGGCATCTGATGCCGCGTCAAACCGGTCCAAGGATGACCGGCCGTGCTGACAGTGGACCCTGGCTTGTGCGGCACTCGATAGCGGGTACCGGGCGACTATCCTGGCATCAGGCCGAGCTGTTGCATCAATGTCGCCAAATCATAGAATGAATATAGCCGGACTACCTTGCCGTTCTTGTTGTCAAGCGTGTTGCTGCCCCGGTTTGTGGTCTTCCTGCCAGTGGGCGGGATGGTGGCGCCGTTGGGACCGCGTAGTGGTCCGGTATGGGTGCCCGTGAGCGCCCAGTGTGTCACGACAGTATCGTCTTTGGCGATCGTGCGCGTGACTTCAAAGTGCAGGTCGGGGAAGCCTGTCAGGTAATTCTGCAAGTAATCCAAGTACTGTTTCTTGTTCAGCGAGCTTGGCACGTCAGGTACCTCTGCCTGATAATCCTCGGCCAAGTACTGCGAAAACCTGTTCATGTCGTGAGCATTCAGAGCCGCATAAGCCTCATCCGATAGCCGAATATTCTCCTGCTCGCTCATCGTGCGCTCCTTTAGAGAACCAGTAACCAGGCACCCGCGGGCTGGCGCTCGGTGCCAAATGACCAACTGCTTTGCGATATCCAGGGATACAACACTAAACATAACCTGAAGTATACTTATTCTGAGTGAGGTGGATTGCATTTCAACCTAGCGAGTGGGCGCTGTCGCCACCCGCGCAGGTCAGGGGATCTTTTTCTGTCCGCCAGCGCTGGTCGATTTCACGGTTTCGTGCGGAATTGGCAACTGCTCGCGATTATGCTAAACTTGAC
>JADGQF010000038.1 GCA_017882045.1 Anaerolineales bacterium | reverse complement strand
CTGGCGCTGCTTGAAGACAAGCTGGCGATACGCGACCTGCCTGAAGCCTGGCGCGAGCGCTTCAAGAGTGATTTCGGTATCGTGCCGCCAGACGATCGGGACGGCGTCATGCAGGACGTGCATTGGTATGGCGGGTCTATCGGTGGAGCGTTCCAGGGCTACACACTGGGCAACATCATGAGCGGATGCTGGTTCGAGGCGGCGTTGCGAGCGCAACCGCAAATCCCGGACGAGATCCGCCAGGGCCAGTTCGGCACACTGCACGCGTGGCTGCGCGAGAACATCTACCGGCATGGCTCAAAATTCACCGCGGCCGAGCTGATCCAACGCATCACGGGCGGCCCACTCACCATCGAGCCGTACGTCCGCTACTTGCGCACCAAATATGGCGAGCTATATAGTCTGTAGGACCATCTGAAATGACTACTCCAAACGACTCGTTTGACGCCGAATTCGACGCGATCCCTTCGGCACAGCAGGAGCTGGCGCAGCGCCGCACCGTGGCCGAATATACCGACAAGCTGGGCGTGGTGATCGGCGGGTCCCTGTCGGAAGGCCTGGCGGTCAAGCTTGACCGGGATGTGGAGATCGAGCAACTTGCCGTGGGCCGCTATGTGGTGGCGCGGGGGCGGCGGGCGCGCTTCTTCTGCATGGTCACCGACGTGGCCCTCGATAGCACCAACCCGATGATCAGCAAAATGCCGCCCGACATGAGCGATCCCTTCCTGGCGGCGGTCTACCAGGGTACTACGGCCTTCGGCACCGTCCATCTCAGCCCGCTGCTGGTCCTCGAAGAGAAGGACGGCAAGGGGGAGGTCAAGCCGGTGAAGACCGTGCCCGAGCACTTCACAGCCGTCTCGACCGCCAGCCAGGCCGAAGTGGACGAGGTGTTCGGCGAAGAAGGCGTGCGCACTGTGGGTGGGCGCGAGGCGCATTTCTTCTGGGTGGGCGCACCGCTGGACATGGAGAGCGTTCGCGTGACGCTGAACCTGGAACGGTTGGTAGAGCGGTCGAGCGCAGTGTTCGGCAAGTCGGGCACCGGCAAAACCTTTCTCAGCCGCCTGTTGTTGGCAGGGATTATCCGCGAGCGGGTAGCCGTTAACCTGATCTTCGACATGCACAACGAGTATGGTTGGGAAGGCGGCGCCGAGCACGTACACCGCGTTAAGGGCTTGAAACAGATTTTCCCCGGCCAGGTCAGTATTTTCACCCTCGACGACGAATCGAGCCGGCGCCGCGGCTCAAACCCGGACTATACGATCACCATCGGTTACGACCAGATCGAACCGGAAGATCTGGAGATGCTGAGCGGCATCCTCAACCTGTCCGAGGCGCAGGTCGGCGCGGTCTACGCCCTATACCGCAAATTCCACGAGAAGTGGCTGACCTGGTTCCTCGACGACCACTGGATCGACGATTACGGTGGAGTCGACGAGGAGACCGGCAAGGAGGTGACGGGGCTTAAAGCGCTTGCCGAGGACCTGGGCCAAAGCTATAATACCCTCGCCGCGTTGCGCCGGCGCTTCGAACGCATGCGCAACTACGGCTTTATGAAGCCTAAGGCGCCGGACGACTCGGTGGGCCGCATCATGCGCTACCTGCAGGCGGGTACCAACGTGGTGCTGGAGTTCGGGCGCTACGGCAGCGACCTGGGGGCCTACATCCTGGTGGCGAACTTCCTGACCCGGCGCATACACCGCCAGTACGTCGAGCGCAAGGAGAGCGCTTTCGGCAAGCAAAGCGAAGAGCCGACGCCGCTGGTGATCACAATCGAGGAAGCTCACAAGTTCCTGGATCCGGCCATCGCCGGCAATACTATCTTCGGCACGATCTCGCGCGAGTTGCGTAAGTACAACGTGACCCTGTTTATCGTCGACCAGCGGCCCAGCGCCATCGATCCGGAGGTGATGTCACAGATTGGGACGCGGGTCACCTTGCTGCTGGACGACCCAAACGACATCCAGGCCGTCCTCTCGGGCGTCAGTGGGGCGAGCGCGCTGCGCGACGTGTTGGCCCGCCTGGACACACAAGAGCAAGCCCTGATCCTGGGGCATTGCGTGCCGATGCCCGTAGTAGTCCAGACACGACGCTACGACACGGAGTTTTATAAGGCCATGGGTAGCCAAGAGCCCAGCGACCTCGCGGCCCGGCTGCAGCAGCACAGGCAGGTGATGCGCGGCGACGCAGGGTTCGAGGGCTTCGACTGATCGACCAGAAAGCGGATGCTGGGTGAAAGAGATCAAGCTGCTCCACACAGCCGATATTCATATCGGGATGGAGAACTACGGGCGGGTAGACCCGAACACGGGCCTGAACGCGCGGGTGATGGATTTCCTGCGCCGGCTGAGCGATATGGCGGACTATGCCATCGAACAAGAGGTGGACGTCTTCATCTTCGCCGGAGACGCCTACAAGACCCGCGACCCCAACCCGACCTATCAACGTGAGTTCGCCCGCCGCATCAAAAAGGTTGCCGACGCCGGCATTCCCGTAGTGCTGTTGGTCGGCAACCACGATCTGCCCAACATCGCCCGCCGAGCAACGAGCATCAGCATCTTTGACACCCTTGCGGTGCCGAACATGTACGTTTGTGACCGGGAAGAACTGCGCCAGATCACCTGCCGGCGCGGGCAACCGCTGCAGATCGCAGCCGTCCCCTACCCGCTGCGCTCGGCGGTGGTCAGCCGCGAAGATTGGCAGGGCAAGAGCCTCTCGGAATTGGACGTGCTACTGCAGAATGCCATGATCGACATGATCCAGGGATTGGCAGCCCAGGCCGCCGAGCATCCTGACGTGCCCGCCATCTTGATCGGGCATTTCAGCGTCAACGAGGCCAGCCAGGGGTCGGAACAAAACATCATGATCGGGCGGGACGTGACCGTGCCGCGCTCGGTGCTGACCGGCCCGGTCTGGCGCTACGTGGCCCTGGGCCATATCCACAAACACCAAAGCTTGAACAAGGACCAGCAGCCGCCGGTGATCTACAGCGGCAGCATCGAGCGCATCGATTTCGGCGAAGAGCGCGAGCCCAAGGGGTTTGTGGTCGCGCAGATCGGTGACGGCCCGACGACCTGGGACTTTGTGGGGGGGTACCGCCGGCAGGCGCGCGAGTTCGTCACGATCCGCGTCGTCGTTCGCGAGGCAGCCGACCCGACAGCGCCGGTGGTCAGGGCGATCCAGGAGCGCGGCGATCTGTCGGAGGCGGTGGTGAGGGTTATAGTACGGCTCAACCAGGAACAGGAACCGCTCCTGGTCGAACGGGAGATCGCGCGCGCGTTCGAGGGCATCTATTTCGCGGCTCCCTTGCAGAAGGATATCGTGCGCAGCGAGCGTCAGCGGCTGGGCGGCGTTTCAGTCGAGGAGCTGTCACCCATCCAGCTATTGGAACGTTATTTGCAGTTGCGGGATGTGCCCGCGGAGCGGGCGAAACTGCTGCTCGATCAGGCTGAGGCAATCATCAAATCCTGCGATGAGACACGAGCCGGGTGATTCGTTTCCTAAATAATTGCATGGCTCTTCCCCTAGCCCGGCCTGGGCCTTTCGGCTTGGGGCGCCGTTTTTGTTCTTATGCAAAGTTATGCTAGAATGTCGGCGGGTGGTTCGAGCACCCCGGTTTCTGTCGCTACGAACGCCACCGAGGCGGAGGAGCATCATGGATGCCAACGTTCAGGAGTTCCTGGATTACCTGATCACCGAGAAAGGGTGTTCGGACAACACGGTTGCGGCCTACCGCAACGATCTGACACAATTCGCCGAATACCTGAGCAGCGGCGCAGGGTCTGCCACCGCGCCGGTTCTCCCAGGCGACGAGGCAGCAAGAGGCGATGGGGCGAGTGCGGGTGGCGCGAGCGCGGACGGGAGCGGCGCGGGCGCCGAATGGGGGACCCTGACACGCGAGCGCTTGATCGAGTACATACTGTACCTCAAGGAGCGCGAGT
Organism: Anaerolineales bacterium; assembly: GCA_017882045.1. Classification (GTDB taxonomy): domain Bacteria; phylum Chloroflexota; class Anaerolineae; order CG2-30-64-16; family CG2-30-64-16; genus JADGQF01. The sequence goes on along the minus strand of JADGQF010000038.1, from coordinate 18,686 downwards.
ACGCGTCGGCAACTGTCGCTCGCAAGGTAGCGGCGGTGAAGTCTTTCTGCCACTTTTTGACGCACACTGGCGTCGTGATCGATGACCCCGCGGCCGATCTCGACTCGCCGAAAGTGAAGAAGCGCCTGCCCCAAACGCTTTCGCCGGAAGACATCGATAACTTGCTGGCGATTCCGGCCAAACAAGGCGCCAGCCCCAAGAGCCTGCGCGACCAGGCGCTGCTAGAAGTCCTCTATGCCACCGGCATGCGGGTCAGCGAGCTGGCCATGCTCACCGTGGATGACGTGGATCTCGAGGCCGGGACAATTCGGTGCATAGGCAAAGGGAATAAAGAACGGGTTATGCCGCTCTATCCCCAGGCTTCGGACGCAATTCGCAATTATCTGGATCACGGGCGCCAGGAAATGCTCACTGACGGCTCGTCCGAAAAAGCTTTGTTCCTCAATCCCCGTGGCGAACATCTCACACGCCAGGGGCTCTGGCTGATTATAAAGTTCTACGCCAAGCAACTGGGCATCGCCGATCGGGTCACTCCGCACACGCTGCGCCATTCATTTGCCACGCACATGCTGAACGGCGGCGCGGGCTTGCGCGAGGTGCAGAAGCTGCTGGGCCACGCCAATATCTCGACAACTCAGGTTTATACCCACGTCACCCGAGAGCACCTGCGCGAGGTTTACGACGAAGCGCATCCCCGGGCGAAGTAGCTACCGGAAAGAAGCCATGAATAACAACGAGGTCTTCACGCGCGCAGATTTCCAGGAAGCAGTTCAAGCGATCACGAGCCGCACCGCTCACAGGCCCGAGATAGCATTGGTCCTGGGATCGGGCCTCAACGCGCTGGCCGAGGAAGTGTCTGAGGCGGAGCGAATCCCGTACGCCGAGGTGCCCGGTTTCCCGCGCACCAGCGTAGCCGGGCATGCCGGGCAGTTGGTGATAGGGCGGTTGGCCGGACAGAGCGTGCTGGTGATGCAAGGCCGGTCGCATCCCTACGAGGGAGTTTCTCCGCAGCGAGCGACTTTCCCGGTGCGGGTCATGCACGAGCTGGGGATCCATACCCTGATCCTGACCAACGCCGCCGGGGGCATCAACCCTACCTTTCGAGCGGGCGACCTGATGCTGATCACGGATCACATTGGCCTGGCTGCCATGATCGGCCTGAATCCTCTCTGGGGGCCGAATGATGACTCACTCGGCCCACGCTTCGTGGACATGTCCAGCGCCTACGATCGGGATCTGCTACACCTCGCGCTGCAGGTAGCAGCCCAACAAAACATCGAGTTACGCCAGGGCGTGTACACCGGTCTGGCGGGACCGACTTTCGAATCTCCGGCCGAAGTGCGCTTTTTGCGTAGCATCGGCACCGACGCAGTCGGCATGTCCACCGTGCCAGAAGTGATCGTAGCCCGGCACATGAACATGCGGGTGCTAGGCATCAGCACCATCAGCAATGTGGCCATCGACAGAACCGATTCGGGCGCCGTGACCAACCACGAGGAAGTCCTGGCTGCCGGGCAAAACGTCGGCCCCCGCCTGATGGCGCTTTTGCGGGGTATACTCTCGGCCTTATAACGAGTAGACATGGCGATCGTCGTTCAATTCATCAAAGAATACGCTCAGTGGGTTTATGGAGTCTGTGCTCTCATCGCCCTGTGGTATTTGCGCGCCTCACTGCTGGCGCGGCGCGATCGCCGCTACGCGGTGTTTTCGCTGGAACGTGAAGCGGCGCTGAACCGCACATATGGCGCCTGGACGGTGGCCATTGTCTTGCTGGTCGTGATAGGCGCGATCTACTTTCTGAGCACCGTCGTCTCAGATGCCGTCGCACCGCTGGTGGAGGCCGAGAACACTCCCACCCCGCCGGCCCAGCAGGTCGTACAGGTCACACCGCAACCGACTCTACCGTTGCCCGAGGCCTTGCTGGAAACGCCGACGCCGACGCCGACGCCGACGCGCGCGGCGACGCCGCGCCCCAGTCCGACCCAGGCGAAACCGACCGTACCGACCCCAACTGCAGCGGCTCCGGCCGTGCAAGCCCCGAGCTGCCCTGATCCGCGCGCGATTATCACAGCACCGGGGATCAACCAACGGGTATCGGGAATGGTGCCCATCATGGGCACGGCGGCCAGCGACAAATTCCAATACTACAAGCTGGAGTTTGGGGCCGGCATCAATCCCGGCGTGTGGTCTTACTTTGCCGGCGGCGAGAAATCCGTCCGGGGCGGCCAGTTAGGTACGCTCAACAGCGGGTCGCTGGCCCCGGGTCCCTACACTATCCGCGTGGTTGTCGTGGACACCACCGGTAACTACGCACCGCCGTGCCAGACGGTGGTGATCATCAACTAGGACGCAGCAGATGCCGAGTCACCGTAGCCGTTTCCCGAGCCGGTTCCCGGCCGACCTTGCCGAGGTCTTCAATAGCGTGCGCGAGTGGACGCAGGAGCAGTTGGCACGCTGGACGCCGCAGATCGCAGTACCGGGCCATGCGCGTACCGGAACAGAAGAACAGGCGGCCATCGCCGGGCTGCACGACAGAGAAGCCCACCGCCGTTGGGAAGCAGCGGCGGCGTTGGGCCGGAACTCGCAGCGCAGCGCGCAGGCCATCGGCGGGTTGCTGGAAACGCTCAGTGACCCGGAACCGTTCGTCCGCTGGCAGGCCGCCGAAGCCCTGGCACGGCAAGAGGTCGGGCGTGTCTTCCCGGTTCTGAGCGAGGCCGTGCGTGATACGGATCCTCTGCGGCGGGCCGCCGCGGCGGAGGCGTTGGGCAAGTTGAGCGGCGAGGCGGCCTGCATCGAGCTGCGCAATGCGCTGGCCGACCCGGTCGCCGCCGTCCGGGTCGCGGCCGCACAGGCCCTTGGCGCCTGCGGCGATCCCACGTCAGGCCCGGCGCTCCTGCCGCTCTTAGATGACCCGGACCCGGCTGTGGTCGCCGCGGTTGCCGCTGCCCTGGGAAGCATCGGCGACGCCCGGACGGCTGTGTCCCTGGCGCAGACACTGGACAAAGCGGACCGGCCGCTGCTGGTTCGGCGGGCCCTGGCCGCCGCCCTGGCCCGCGTGCCGCATCCGGAAGCCCAGCCCGCCCTGCTCAATGCCTTGAACGATCCCGATGCCCAGGTGCGTGGCTACGCAGCGCAAGCCTTGGGACAGGTGGGTAACGAGGCCGCGTGGACGGCCCTGGAGGCCCTGGAAAAAGACGATAGCCGGTTGTTGCAGGGCACGGTGGCGGATGTGGCACGCCGGGCTATGACCTTGCTGGAACTCCGCGGGCGCCAGGCTCCGCCGACCCAGCCAATAGAAGGGGCTTGAAGCGTATTTTCACTGGAAAGAAGGCAGAGCATGTTGCTTTCTGTTGTCGCACCGGTTTTCAATGAAGAAGCCATCGTCCAGGAGTTCTACCGCCGGGCCAGCGGAGTGCTGAATGGTATCGGCGAACCCTGGGAACTGATATTGGTCAACGACGGCAGCCAGGATCGCTCGCCCGAGCTGATGCGCGAGATCCACGCCTGCGACGAACGGGTGAAGGTTGTCAGTTTCGCGCGCAACTTCGGCCACCAGGTGGCTATCACCGCCGGCATGGACTATGCGCGGGGTGACGCAGTGGTCGTTCTGGACGCCGATCTGCAGGACCCGCCCGAAGTGATCCCGGATTTGCTGGCCCAATGGCGGGCCGGTTATCAAGTGGTGTATGCCGTGCGGGCCGAGCGCAAGGGCGAGACGTGGTTCAAGGAAACGACCGCCAAGCTGTTCTACCGGGCGATCGCTAAGATCACCGATATCGACATCCCGACGGACACCGGCGACTTCCGGTTAATGGACCGCAAGGTGGTCAATGCGCTGAAAGGCATGCGCGAGAAGCACCGTTTCATGCGCGGGCTTTCGGTGTGGGTTGGCTTCCGACAGACCGGCGTGAATTACGTGCGGGCCGAGCGCTTTGCCGGCGAGACCAAGTATCCGCTCAAGAAGATGCTGAAGTTTGCCCTGGACGGCATCACATCCTTCTCGTACCTGCCGCTCCAGTTGGCGACCTACCTGGGCTTCGCCGCGGCCGGTCTGAGCCTTGTGGGCATCATCGTCGCAGTGATCCTCCGGCTTTCCGGCAGCGAAGCCTTCTACGGGCAGGCCTCGACGCTCGTAAGCGTGCTATTCTTTGGCGGCGTGCAGTTGATCTGCCTGGGCATCATTGGCGAGTATCTCGGCCGCATCTATGACGAGGTAAAGGGCAGGCCGCTATATATCGTCGGGGAGACGCTGGGGTTGGACGAGGAGTAAAGCGTTCTCGCATCGTGCGTCTTATGCATCATGCACTGCCTTCTTCCGCTCCGACGCCTCGGTGGCCCAGACAATGACGGCCAAGGCCGCGGCGGTCAGGATGAGCAAGGCCACCAGTTTGAACAGCCGCGAGCCCAGCCCGAGCGCCAGGACCCCAAAGGCTGCGCTGAAGAGATAATAGCCGGCCACTATCTGGCGTTGGGAAAACCCCATGTCGGCCAGTCGATAGTGCAGGTGATCGCGGCCGGCCAGGCTGGCCCTCTCGCCGCGCCGCCAACGGTAGAAGATCAGCCAGGCCACATCCAGGATCGGCAACCCCATCACCAGCAGCACCGTGGCCAGCTTGGCCCCGGCGATGATCCCCAGCGCGGCGAGGGCCCACCCCAGGAAATAAGAACCGTTGCTGCCCATAAAGACACGCGCCGGATTGAAGTTGAAGGGCAGGAAACCGAGCGCTGCACCTAGCAAAGCCACGGGCAGTAAGGCGACGCTGTACTGGCCGGCCCCGATCATGTGGACGGCCAGCACCGCCGACATGATTGCCGCCACCCCTGTCGCCAGTCCATCCATGCCATCCAGCCAGTTCATGGTGTTGATCATGCCCATGAACCAGAAGATGGTCAGAGCCCAGACAACGGGCCAGGCAAACTGCACCACTTGATTGGTGAAGGGATTGTTGGTGCGCTCAATGAAGATGATAAAGGCGATGGCGATCAGCGAAGACAGGAATTGAGCGGCAAATTGCGGCCGGCTGGGGAACTCAAAGCGGTCGTCAAGCAGGCCAAACACGAAAACTGCGCTGGTCCCCAGCAACAGCCCCGCCAACCGGAACAGTTCCTTTTGATCCAGCCGGGGCGGCAACCAGCCGTTGGGCAGCATGAGCGTCGCCAGGACGGCGACGCTGAACCCGACGTACATCCCGACACCGCCGAGACGCGAGATCAACCGTCCGTGCTGACGGCGCCCACCCGGCCGGTCGGCCACGCGCAGGCGTAGGCCAAGACGCTCCATGAACGGGGTGAGCGAGGCGCTCAAGAGCAGGCTGATCAGCAAGATCAGCCCAAAAGAAGGTAAGTACTGGAACATCTAGGGCCGGGGATCCTTTCCCCTATGCGCGATTACGGGTACAACCGCCCCAACATCCTGGGAAAGGCGATTGTCTCCCGGATGTGTTCCAGGCCGCAGATCCAGGCGACAGTGCGCTCGATACCCAGGCCGAAGCCGCTATGGGGCACCGAACCATAGCGCCGCAGATCGAGGTACCAGTTATAGGCGGCTTCAGGCAACTTGTGCTTCTGAATTGCCGCGGCCAGTAACTCCGGGTCGCTCATACGCTCGGAGCCGCCGATGATCTCGCCGTAACCTTCGGGCGCCAACAGATCGGCCGAGCGACAGACCTCCGGACGGCCAGGCTCCGGCTCCATGTAGAAAGCCTTGGCCTCGCTGGGATAATGATGCACGAAGACGGGCTTGCCAAACTGGCTGGCAATGAACGTCTCATGCGGGGCGCCAAAATCATCTCCCCAGGTGATAGCAACCAGTGGCTCGTCATTGGGCGGCACAGTGACACCCCGCGCCGCAGCCTCATTGATCATCTTGACGGCATCGTCATAGCTCAGCCGCGGGAAGGGCGGTGTCACGCGCTGCAGGGCCGCGGTATCACGCTCGAGTGCCGTCAACTCATTCGCCCGCTCTTTGAGCGTGGTCTGCACGATATAGCTGACAAACTGTTCCTCGATCTCCAGCAATTCTTCAAGCTTGCAAAAGGCAATCTCCGGCTCCACCATCCAGAACTCTTGAAGGTGGCGGCGAGTCTTGCTCTTCTCAGCTCGGAAAGTCGGGCCGAAGCAGTAGACCTTGCCCATGGCGAAGATGTTGGCTTCGTTGTAAAGCTGGCCGGATTGCGTCAGATAAGCCGGCACGCCGTGATAGTCGGTCTCGAATAAGGAGGTGGTGTTCTCGGCCGCATTGGGCGTTAGAACCGGAGTGTCGACCAGGACGAAGCCGTGATCGTCCAGCCAATCGCGCATCGCCTTGATGATCGTCGCCCGGACGCGCAGGATGGCCCACTGCCGATTGGAGCGCAGCCACAGGTGGCGGTTATCCATCAGGAACTCAGTCCCATGTTCCTTGGGACCGATCGGGTATTCGGCTGCTTCCTGGATCACCTCGAGCTCGTTCACATCTAGCTCATAGCCACCGGGGATGCCCGGCGCGCGCGGGTCGGTGCGCACAGTGCCGGTCACGACCAGTGAAGACTCCAGGGGCAAGCGCTTGGCGGCCTCAAAGGCCTCGGGTGTGACGTTGCCGCGAAAAACAACCGCCTGGATGACCCCGGTGCCGTCGCGCACGCGCAAGAACTGCAACTTCCCCTTGCCGGTCTTCAGCTGCAGCCAGCCCTGGATCGTCACTTGTTGCGCGTCGTAGCCGGCAATGTCTTGAATGCGGATAATATTAACAGCCAATGGAGTGCTCCGTGGTGCGCAAAACGCAATCGGCAAAGCGCAGAAGGGCTCGTCTTTCAGCGCTCTGTGTACTCCGTTTTACGTTTTGTGGTGGGTATGTTTGGCGCAGTATAGCACAACCTGTCTGACCTGTCATACCTGCTCGACGCGCAAGCGCTCGATCTTGGGACCGGCCATCTCGAGGACGGTGAAACGCAGGTCGCGGTAAGCGATCACTTCGCCAACGCGCGGAATGCGGCGGATCTCAAACAAAAGGAAGCCGGCGACTGTGTCATAGTCCGCCGCGCTGGGCAAGTCCAGTCCCAGCGCCTCGTTGACCTCATCGACCCGGCTCTGCGCGTCGATCTCAAAGACGCCGCTGCTCACCGTGGAGACCGAGGGCTCTTCCTTGACCCATTCGTCGGTCAGCCGGCCCATGACTTCCTCGGCCAACTCTTCCGCCGTCACCAGGCCGGCGGTGCCGGCGTACTCGTCGATCACAATCGCCATCTGAGTATGCTCGTGTCGCATCTGGTTGAACAGGCCGGCAATGCGGCGGCTCTCGGGAACGACCAATGCCGGCTGAATCAGGTTCAGGTCGGCCAGGGGGCGGTGGACCGATTCTCGATCGCCGGCCAATAGCGAAAGGACGTCTTTTATGGAGACGATACCCACGATATGGTCCAGGTTCCCTTCGTAAATGGGAAAACGGGCGTGACGCGAGGTCCGGAACACCTGCAACAGCTCCTCCAGGGTCGCGGTTTTCTCGATGGCCACGATGTCGGTGCGCGGGATCATCGCCTCACGCACATAGCGCTCGCCGAACTCCAGCGCGCGCATGAGCAGGCCTTGATCGTACGGGATCACGCCCTCCTGCTGGCTTTCACGCACGACTGCCTTGAGCTCCTCGACGGTATGAATGCCATGGCCGCCGGTCTGCCCGCCCACTCCCAGCAAGCGCAAGACAAAGGCGGTGGAATGATCGACCACCCAGACGAGCGGCGCCGCCAGGCGCGCGAAGACGGTCATCGGGCGCGAGATAAAGAGCGCGGCGCTTACAGGATAGCGCAAGGCGATGGTCTTGGGTGTTTGCTCGCCGAGCACCATATGGAAAAAGGACAGGAACAGCAATACCAACACTGCGGCAGCCGCCGTCGCCAGGCCTGCCAGAAAGGGGATGCGCGCCAGGGCCCGGCCGAGGGTGGGCGCAAGCACCTCCGTCAGCGGCCCTTCGGCGACGATACCCAGCAGGATGGACGCAAGCGTGATGCCCACCTGAGAACCGGCAATGGCCCAGTCGGGATCCCGTAACATGCGCAGGAGCAGCCGCGCGGCGGAGTTGCCTGATTCGGCCAGCGTCTCGATTTGCCCGCGGCGCACGGTGACGACGGCGAACTCGACCGTCACGAAAAAAGCGTTTGTCAGCACGATCAGCAATCCGCCGACCAACGGCCACAGAATCGAAGATTGTGTGCTCCCAGCAGCTAGCGGCATAACAGTTGCTCCTTTGAAGGCTACGCTTGCATTATATCATGCACCGGTGTCTTACGTTTTGCGTTTTGCGTTTGACCTTCCTATGCTATACTCGCGGCCATGAGGGCAGTCGGAGGGCAGTCGAATGATCTTGGGAGCAGGACAGGCGCCGGGCAAGGTGATCCTCTTCGGCGAACACGCGGTTGTGTATGGCCGGCCGGCGCTGGCGGTACCGATCTCGCAGGTGGCAGCCAACGCGCAAGTCGAGAGCGGCGCGCCGGGCAGTGGCCTCATAATCGAGGCCATCGACCTGGCACACTGCTTCACGCTCGCCCAGGCGCCGGACGGTGATCCCCTGGCCGCCGCCGTACACCTGGCGTTGGCCCACCTGGGTCTCGAGGCGCCGGATTGGCGCCTGACCGTTCATTCGACGATCCCGATCGCCAGCGGCCTGGGCAGCGGCGCAGCCGTCTCGGCGGCGATCATGCGTGCGCTCGCGCACGCGGCCGGGCAAGAGTTGCTGCCGGAGACGCTTTCAGCGCTGGTGTACGAGGTCGAGGTGTTATACCATGGGACGCCCAGTGGCGTAGACAACACTGTGATCGCTCACGGCCGGCCGGTGTATTTCGTGCGCGGCCACGCGCCACAGGTCTTCCCCATCGGGCGGCCTTTCCGGCTCGCCATCGCCGATAGCGGCATCGGCAGCCTGACCAAAGTCACCGTCGGCGATGTGCGCCTCGGCTGGCAGCGCTCACCGGAGCGCTTTGAGAAGCTCTTTGATGACATCGGGCAGATCGTCGAAGCGGCGCGCGCGGCGATCGCGTCCGGCGAACCAGACAGGCTGGGGCCGCTGATGGACGCCAACCACGAGCTGCTGGTCGAAATGGGCGTTTCTTGCCCACAACTGGACCGTCTCGTCGCCGCCGCGCGTTCGGCGGGCGCAGGGGGAGCAAAGCTCTCGGGTGGCGGACGGGGTGGAAACATGATCGCCCTAGTGAGCGCCGAGACCGCCGGACCGGTCGCCGAAGCGCTGCGCGAGGCAGGGGCGGTGAGAGTCATCGTCACGCCGGTAGGAGAGTATGGACGTGGACCTACGCTCATTCATCAGCCAGGCAGATAGCGGCGGCTATCTGATCACCGTCGACCGCGAGGTCGACCCTTACCTGGAAATGGCCCGTCTCGCCGCCGAGCTGGACGGGCGGCCGGTGCTGTTCAACTGCGTGCGCGGCAGCGCGTATCGCGTTCTGGCCGGCGCCTGCTCCGATCGGCGATACTTCGGCCTGGCCCTGGATACTCCGGCCGACCGGCTTATCTTCCGGCTGGCGGATGCCCTGGCCGAACCGCAGCCGCCGCCGCTGTTCGACGAGGGGCCGTGCCAGGAGGTGATCGACCGCAGCGTGGACCTGGCTTCGATCCCCTTCTTGACCCATTGGCCCCATGATGGCGGGGCGTACGCCAGCGCAGCCGTGGCCTTTGTGAACGACCCAGACACCGGCCCCAATGCCAGTTTCCACCGCCTGCTGCGCCTGGATGAACGCCGGCTGGCGGCACGCCTGGTCGAGCGACGCGGCGCCGACACGGCCTGGCGCAAGGTCGCCCTGGGTGATCCGCCGCGTTCCGCCGCTGGTCTTCCGGTAGCCATCTGCATTGGGCTGCCGCTGCAAGTGTTACTGGCCGCCTCGATGTCGCCCGCTCCGGGCGTTGACGAGCTGACCATCGCGCAAGCCCTGGCGCCGACGCCGTTAGTGACCTGCGCCAACGGCATCCGCGTGCCGGCCCAGGCCGAGTTCGTATTTGAAGGGCGCATAACGCGCGAGCTGGTCCCCGAAGGTCCCTTTGTCGATCTGACCGGGACCTACGATTTCGTGCGCCCACAGCCGGTCATCGAGATCGACCGTATCACCCACCGGCAAGATGCCGTCTACCAGGCCCTTTTGCCGGGGCGCCTGGAACACCGGCTGCTGATGGGCATGCCGCGTGAGCCAACCATCTACGCCGAAGTCAACAAGGTGGCGCGCTGCCTCAACGTGCACGTGACCCCCGGAGGCGCCTCCTGGCTACATGCGGTGGTGCAGATTGATAAGCGAACGCCCGAAGACGGCCTGCGCGCGATCGAGGCGGCATACCGGGGACACGGCTCGCTCAAGCACGTAGTGGTGGTCGACGGCGACGTGAATATCTTTGATCCCAACGACGTAGAATGGGCCATCGCCACGCGCTTCCAGGCCGACCGCGACCTGGTGGTCTTCGAGGACCAGCCATCGAGCTCGCTAGATCCATCGGCAAAGCACATGGCGGGCCAGAAAAGCCGCAGCGCCAAGATGGGGCTGGATGCGACGATCCACTGGGATACTCCCGCGGGCCCGGGCGAACCGGAAGCGTATCGTAGAATCTGGTAGTGCCGTTTGCGCATCGAAAGGAGCAGGCATGCCCGAGGAGGTTTGGCGGACTTTCATCGCCATCGAGCTGGACAGATCGCTGCGCAGCGCGCTGGCCAAGGTTCAGGAGCAGTTCAAGCGGCAGGTCCCGCCCGGCAGCGTGCGCTGGGTCGCGCCCGAAGGCATCCATCTGACGCTTAAATTTCTGGTTGATACGCCGCGCACTCGCGTGACGCAAATAGAAGCCGCGTTGCAACGGGCTTGCGTGGGCTTTGAACCATTCGAATTCAGCGTCGAGGGGCGAGGCTGTTTTCCCAACACCCGGCGGCCGCGCGTGGTGTGGGTGGCGGTGCGAGACAAAGGTCAGAATCTCATGCGGCTGAGTGCCGCCGTTGAACGCGAGGTCGCGCCGCTGGGTTGGCCGACGGAGGAGCGGGGATTCTCGGCGCACCTGACGCTAGGCCGGGTGGGGACAGGCGTCAGCGGGAGTGACGAGGCAGCGGTAGGAAAGACGGTCGAGGCGTCGGCAGTCGAGCAGATCGGCCGGCAGCGCGTGACAGGAGTCAGCCTGATTCGCAGCGAGCTCCATCCGGATGGAGCCAGCTATAGCCGGTTGCTGAGCGTTCCGCTGCCAGCGCGCAGTAACGCGGAGGCCTGACGGAGAGACTGCCAACGTCCGGGAGACCGGAGACTTTCGCAGTCCAGACGAAACGCCTGGTCCTGGATGCGCGTCAGACGGCCGGTGTCGGGGTTTGCAAGTCGCCCGCGCTGGGGAGTTCCTGGCCGTCGACCTCGCCATCGGCCGGCAGGGACCACAGAACGCTCGTTGCACCTGGCGGATCCGCCGCCGCACCGTCGCTTTCTGGCGCCAGTCCGCCGGCGGCAGGTCGTTCGCTCGCCTTCTCCGCCCGGCCGGTGCGGCGTGCAATCTGCAGTTCGAGCAGATGCACGAGGATCGCCGGCGGAGCCAGGCAGGCCCAGGCAAGTAAGAACGCGAACAGGGCGACTGCCGCCAGGCCCACGACCTGGGCCTGCAACTGGCCCGGGAAGTCCGACTGGTAGCCGGCGCCGGCCACCAGCCCGCTCAAACCCTGGCGCGCGACTCCCAGGTAGCTCCCGGCGCCAACGCCATTCCAGCCCACCCCGGCACGCCCGTCGGCGAAGACGCCGACCGCCAGCAGACCCAAAGCGCCTGCGAGCCCGTGGACGCCCAGGGCCGCGGTTGGATCGTCCACTCGCAGAACACTGTCGACCAGGAAGATCACGAGTGGCACCAAGACGCCGATCGCGGCGCCGCAAAGCAGGGCAGTGGTAGGCGCCACGAATGGGGCCAACGCGGCGCCAACGATGCTGCCGGCGGCCAGGCCACGGGCAGCCATCAGTGGGTCGGGCCGGCCGGCGATGAACCAGGTGTAGGCCAGGGGCAACAGGGCAGCGGCGGCCGCCGCGACGGTGTAATTGAGCGCAATTTGAAGGAGATCGAGGTTGCGGCCGGCCAAAAGCGGGTTGACCGCGATCCAGGCAGGTCCAGCGGCGAGCAGGAACCCGGCGCCCAGCACCGCCAGCAACGGTAGATGGACAGGAGGAAGAGGCACAGGCTCATGCGAGGGCACAGGGCGAGGTTTTCGCTGCAGGAAGACGGCGATGCCGGCCAGCGCGGCGGCCGCGCCCAGGACGTGTATGAGTCCTGCGCCGCCCACGTCGACCAGGCCGTGACCGAAGCCGAGATTGCTGCCGAGGTTGGCCAGCCAGCCACCGCCCCAGATCCAGTTGCCGGCCAACGGGTAAATGAGGGCGCCAATCAGCAAACCGACCAGTGCGGAGGCCAGGGCCGGAATACGGCCACGCAGGGCGGCCAGGGGAATCAGGGTGGCGGTGACGACCCACGGTAGATTGGCCAGGGCGAGGGCATAGGCGCTCGGGTTAGCGCCCGGACCGGTCAATGCCCAACCGGCCAAACCGGCCATGCCCCAGCCTGCGCCCCAGGTGGGACCAAGGGCAGACCATTCCCAGACCAGCCCTTCGTAACCCGGCTGGTTGTAGACGAGCCCAATGCCGCCAAACTGAAAGGCAAAGCCGCAGAGGATGTAGCCCAGTGTCGCCAGCCCCAATGCTGCCAGCAGGCTCAAAGCCGCCTGCCGGGCCTGGTCTTCCGACAGGCCGCCGCAGGCAATCAAACCGTAGCCGAAAGGCATAAGAAAGGCCAGACCGATGGTCAGCAAGGCAGGTTCGGCCATAAGGGGGTCTCCAATAATGTTCGGAGTTTTAGGTCTTAATTTTCACATTATTACCGCAACAGGCACATATGTTATCACAAAGTGAGGCTGGCGACAAAGAGACGCCCCCGCGCTTACTGGTGGATGCGATGTTGGGGCGATTGGCGCGCTGGCTGCGCCTGATGGGCTACGATGCCGCTTACTACCGGGCGGGCAGCGACGAAGAATTGGCGCGGCAAGCACGCGCCGAGGGGCGCCTGATCCTCACCCGCGATCATGGGCTGGCAGGGCGCCGCGGTGTGTGGGCGCTGCTCGTTAATGCCGAAGAGATCGACGGCCAGATTGCCGAAGTGCGAGCCGTACTGGGCGGAGAACCTGAGCCGTTCACCCGCTGTCCGGAATGCAATGGGCGGCTGGTCGACCTCTCGCCGGAGGCAGCCCAGGCCCTTGTGCCGCCCTACGTGTGGCACACACAGCAAGCCTTTAAGCGCTGTCCCGACTGCGGACATGTGTATTGGAAGGGCACCCATTGGCCGGGGATGCAGGAAAGGCTGAAGGACAGCAAGGGATGGACGAAGGACAAAGGATGAAGGATGATGCGAGGCGTGCGCCTTTCATTGCCGGCCTGTTTGGTGTTGCCGGCCTGCTCCTGTATGGACTGACCAGCGCGCCGTCCGTGGCCACGGTTTTCGACGATAGCCTGGAGTTTCAGGTGGTCCTCCCCACGCTGGGCATCGCTCATCCGAGCGGCTATCCGCTCTACACCCTGGTAGGCAAGCTGTTCACTTTGCTCTTGCCGTTGCGCGATCCAGCCGGGCGGACGAACTTGTTGTCCGCGCTGGCCGCGGCCGGGGCGGTGGCCGTCTTCTACCTGCTGGCGCTGCGTCTCACCCACAGCCGCCTGCCTGCGGTCATTGCCACGACCGCTTTCGCCATCTCGCCTGCCTGGTGGTCGCAGGCCACCCTCGCCGAAGTGTACGCGCTGCACGGGCTGTTCATGGTCACTTTCCTGTACTGCTTGTTGCGCTGGGAGGATGCGATCACGTTGCTTCGCGCCGGCGGGACGCCGGCCGCCGGGGTCACCCGGGGTGCCGGCAGGCAGGCAGACGCCGCATCTGGGCCGGCGCGGGCCGATCGCTGGCTGGCCGCCGCCGGCCTCCTGGCCGGGCTGGGCCTCAGCCATCACCGGATGATTGCGCTGTTGCTTCCGGCCGCACTGGTGCTCATCCTCTGGACCGATCTCGGCATACTGCGGCAGCCGCGCCGCTGGATCAGGCCGATTGTCTTCGGGCTGGCGCCGTTGCTGCTCTACCTCTATCTGCCGTTGCGTGGGCAGGCGATCTCCTCCCTCGACGGCAGCTATCGCGCCAGCTTTTCGGGCACCCTGGATTGGATCCTGGCCCGCGCCTACGGGGTATTTCTCAGCGGCAACCCCTTCAACGTACACCGCAGCGCGGGCACCTTCGTCGCTCTCTTCCTGGAGCAGTTCGGGCCCTTACTCATGCTCGCGGCGCTGTGGGGGATGGCGACGGGCTGGCGTTTCGCAACACGGCGTTATGTCTTTATGCTGGTTGCCACCCTGCCCACGGTGGCCTTCGGCGTGGCATACAAGGTGGAAGATGTCGAGGTCTTCTTCATCCCGGCGTTCATCCTCACCGGCTTGTGGGCCGGACTGGGGCTTGTCAGCGTTTTTGATTCGTACGCCGGCGCGCTGGCCGCACGGGCGCGCCAGATCGGTTTGCCATCTGCGGCACGACCGTGGGTGCTGAATGGGCTGGCGTTGCTGCTAAGCGCCGCAGTGCTCTTCGAGCCCGTGCGCATCGCTGTGCAGGGCTTTGCCGCACAGAACCGCAGCCAGGCCTGGGGGGTTTATGATAGCGGCCAGGATGCACTGGCCAGCATCGCGCCGGACGGTGAAGTGATCGGCCTGCTCGGCGAGACAACTCTGCTGCGCTATTTCCGGGACGTGCTGGGCCGGCGCAGGGATATCACGCTGGTGGCCGCCGACGCAGAGGCCGCACGCTTTGCGGCCGTCGAAAGCGGGCTCGCACGCGGCGCGCCGGTCTACCTGACCCGCGATCTGCCCGGCGCAAGCCGGCGTTACAGTTTGAATGCGGCGGGGCCGTTGATCCAAGTGAACACTAAACCGGCGCCCGCGGCGGCAGCTGCGGGCCAGGAGATGGGCGACGGCATTCGACTGCTTGGGGCAAAGACGGGCATACGGGCAGACCATTCCGCGCTCGACGTGCGAGTGACCGTAACCTGGACGGCCAGCGTGCCGGTGAGCGAGGCCCTGAAGGTCTCTGCCCGCCTGCTCCGTCCGGGCAGTGATGCCCCACTGGTTGCGAACGACCAGGCGCCGGTGCATTTTGCTTACCCGACCACCGATTGGGTGACCGGGCAACCCGTTCAGGACGTGTACGACCTGGCGCTGCCGGCCCAGACACCGCCCGGCAACTACAACGTCCTGCTCATTCTGTACCGCGCAGCAGACGGCAAGGAGGTCGGCCGCGCCGAGTTACCGCCGATAACGCTAGCCGGTGCAGACACCGGGCCTGCTGCAGACAGCGGGGCCGCTGCAGGCAACTGAGGGCCGCTCAGTTACCGGTCGTACAGCTCCGAAAACTGCCGCAGCCGCGCACCGGCAGCGTCCGTCAGCATTTCCGGCGTGTAGCGCCAGCGCCAATTGCCGCTCGTCGTGCCGGGGAAGTTCATGCGCCCTTCGTTGCCCAGGTTCATCACATCCTGCAACAGCGCGACCGCCTGATTGGCAACTGAGCGCCAGGCCATGCGGATGAAGTCCCACGCCAGATCGTGCCCGTCCGTGCCCAGGTAACTCAGACAGCACCACTTCTCGGTCGGCGTGCGCTTGGCCTCGTTGAACCAACCGATCACCGTGTTGTTATCGTGCGTGCCCGGATAGACGATGTAGTCGCAGTCAAAGGTGTGCGGCAGGTATTTGGGCAGGGTATCCAGCGCGAAACCGAACTGGAGGATCTTCATGCCAGGGAAGTTGAATTGCTGGCGCAACTCGTCCACATCAGGCGTGATGACCCCCAAATCTTCGGCGATGATCGGCAATTTTCCCAGGGCGCTCTCGATGGCCTCGAAAAGCTCAGGGCCGGGGCCGGGCTCCCAATGCCCATTCATCGCCGTTATTTCGCCGGCCGGGACCTCCCAGGCTGCCGCGAAGCCGCGGAAGTGGTCGATGCGCACGATGTCGACCTGGGTTAGCGTCTGGCGGATGCGCGCAAACCACCACTCGTAGCCATTTTCCGCCATCACATCCCAGCGATAGTGAGGATTTCCCCAGCGCTGCCCGGTATCCGAAAAGTTGTCCGGCGGCACGCCGGCGATCACGGTCGGCCGGCGCTCTTTGTCGAGCTTGAACAGCTCTGGCCGCGCCCACACATCGGCGCTATCTTCGGCCACAAAAATGGGAATGTCGCCGATGATCTGAATGTCATTGGCGTTCGCATAGGCCTTAAGCTTGCCCCACTGCTCGGTAAACAGCCATTGTAGGTACTCGTGATAAGCGATATCGTCGGCCAGGGCCGCGCAGTAATCCTTTAAGGCTTCCTCATCGCGTGCGCAGATTTCCGCCGGCCAGGCTTGCCAGGTACCGCCGCCGAAATGGGCTTTCAGCGCCATGAAGAGCGCATAATCGGGCAACCAGTGCCCGTTCGCTTGCTTGAACTGTTCGAACCACTCGCTCTGCTCGGCGCTCGCGTGGGTCTCGAAATGCTCGAAACTGCGTCGCAGTAGACGCTGCTTGTAAGCAATGACAGCGCCATAGTCGACACTGTGGGCTGGGAAATCAGGCACACCGGCCAGGGCGTCTTCAGGCAGCAAATACGACCACACCAACTGCTCAGGGCTGATCAGCATCGGGTTGCCGGCGAAAGCCGAAAACGACTGGTAGGGTGAGTCGGCGTAGCCGGTTGGGCCGAGGGGCAAGACCTGCCAGAGCTTCTGCTTGGCCGCGATCAGCCAGTTTACGAAGTCATAGGCGCCCTGGCCCAGGTCGCCGATACCATAGCGGCTGGGAAACGAGGTCGGATGGCACAGAATGCCGCCTGATCGTGGGAAACGCATACCTTGCCCGCCTTCCGCATCGATAATACGGTAACTCGAGCCCAGTATACTCCGCGCGGCGAGGCACTCAAAATAGGCGGGGTTCCCAAGCCGGCCGGCGCAGCGACGGAGGAGGTGCGGGAGGGGCAGGCGGATTGGCGCAATGCGCCAAAAACGATTATGATAGTTATCCGGCATCAGTGGCGGGCCTCACTGAAAAGCAGGTTGCCCATTCTACGGAGCGAAAGTCGACAGCGTGCTAGAGACCGTCGTCAAAATACTGCAAGACTTCTGGACGGGGTTGATCGTAGGCCAGATCCAGCAATTGGGCAACTGGAACTACGTCTTTCTGGCATTGATGACGCTCGTGGAAGGACCGCTGGTCACCCTACTGGGCGCGATGGCCGCATCGAGCGGGTTGTTGAAACCCGAATGGGTGTTTGTGGCGGCGGCGACCGGCAACCTCTGCGCCGACGCCATGTGGTACTCGCTTGGCTATCTGGGCAAGACCGAGTGGCTGCTACGCCACGGCCAGCGCCTGGGGATCAGCGAAGCGCACATCTTGCGGCTGGAAGAGGGTATGCAAAAGCATGCCCGTAAGATCCTCCTGATCGCAAAACTGACGCTGAGTTTCGCCATCCCCGCCCTGATCGCCGCCGGCCTGGCACGCGTCCCGTGGCGACGCTGGGTCAGCACCATTGTCATGGGCGAAATCATCTGGACAGGCACACTGGTCCTGATCGGCTATCACCTCACCCTATCGCTCCGGCGCATGGAAGTCGGGCTACAGATCGTGGCTGGAGCGGGACTCATCATTTTTGTGGTGCTCGTAGTCAGATATGTGGCCCGCGCTGGCTCGCGCTTGAGATTCCCTCCTGGCTGATCCGGACTCCTGACATCACAGCGAACGGTGAGCCGAGCGCGCCCACGCAACGCCGCGGAGAGTAGCAACGAACATGCGCATTATCATCGCCGGACAGACATATCACCCGGCAGCCAACGGCCAGTCGGTCTTCACGGTCCAGCTCGCCGAGGGCCTGGCCGCCTCGGGCCACCCGGTCATGGTCATCGCCCCCTCGGACAAGCGGCAAGCTGACAGCACGCTCCTCAACGGCGTGCAGTTAGAAAAAGTCAGATCTGTCAGCTTTTTTCACATGCAGGACACCTATCTGAACATGCCCGCCGGCCAGACTGTCGACAGGCTGATGGATGGTTTCCGGCCGGACATCGTGCACATTCAGGACCATTACCCGCTATCCCACACGGTTGTCAGCGCGGCTCGCAAACGCCACCTTCCGCTGGTGGGCACCAATCACTTCCTGCCAGAGAATGTGCTGCATTACCTGGGGCTTCCGGCCTGGGTCACCACAAGGCTGGAACGCGCCGCCTGGTTCTGGGTGCTCGAACTCTACAACCGGCTGCAGATCGTCACGACACCCACCGAGACGGCTGCGGCAATCTTGCGCCAGCAGCCGATCCGGGTGCCGGTATATGCCGTGTCATGCGGGGTGGACCTGGCGCGTTTCGCGCCCGATGCGACCGTCGACCGGACAGCGATGCGCTTGCGCTACCGGCTGGATCCCGCTCGCACGGTCTTCATGTATGTCGGGCGGCTGGATCAGGAGAAGCGCATCGATGTGCTGATGCGAGCGATAAGGCAATTGAAGCGGGATGACCTGCAGTTGGCAGTGGCCGGTCATGGGCGCTACATGGCCGTGCTGTTGGCCATGGTCCAGCAGATGGATCTCGGCCAACGTGTCGTGTTCACAGGTTATGTACCCCCTGAGGATTTACCGGGGCTATTGAACAGCGTTGACGTATTCGTCATGCC
>JADGQF010000206.1 GCA_017882045.1 Anaerolineales bacterium | reverse complement strand
GAGAATCGCGCTGCCCACGGACCGTTCAACCTGAGCGCGCCTAGCCCTTTGACCAACCGGCAGTTCGCCACCGTGCTAGGTCGCGTGCTGCGCCGGCCATCTCTGTTGCCGGCGCCTGCGATCGCCTTCCGGCTGCTGTTCGGTGAAATGGCAACGGTGATACTGGATGGGCAGCGCGCAGTGCCCACCCGCTTGCTGGCGCTCGGCTATATGTTCCAATACCCTACGGCTGCGGCCGCCCTGCGCAACGTGCTCACATGAAGTATCGGCATCAGTTCCGCGTCCGGGCGCCACTGCCCGCGCTGGCCGAATTTCACGCCCAATCCGCCAGCATGGGAGCCATCACACCGCCGCCGATCAGCGTGCGCGTCACACGCGCCCCGGCGCGGCTGAGGGAAGGCGACGAGATGGCCTTTACGATGTGGCTGGGACCGGTGCCACTCAAATGGGTCGCACACATTGAGAACGTGTCCGGCCGAGGCTTCAGCGACCGCCAGATCAGCGGGCCGTTCCAGGAATGGACGCATCGGCACACTTTTGCTGCGTTGAGCGAGGCCACTACGGAAGTCCGCGACGAAGTGCAGGCCAGGCTGCGCAAGCACGTCATCTGGGGAGCGGTGGGCCTGGCCATGTGGTTGGGGTTGCCGCTGCTGTTCGCATACCGTGCCCGGCAGACGCGCTGCTTGTTGGAAAGCAAAACTTGAGCCGGATCATTAGCGGCGACACTCGAAGGTATACAAGGTATACGAGGAAGAGGCAAGCAATATGGTTCAGCAAATACAAATAGCAGCCGCAACGCCCGGCGCGGCAGAGCGGGTTAAGCTCGGCCCGACGGACATCACGATCTCCCCGCTGGGGATCGGAACCTGGTCCTGGGGCGACACTTTGTTCTGGCAATACGGGCAAAGTCATACCGAGGCCGATGTGCAGCAGGCGTTCCAGGCAGCGATGCGGGCCGGCATCAACTTCTACGATACGGCCGAGATCTATGGCTCGCACCGCTCTGAAACGTTGCTGGGCGCGTGCGTGCGCGCCTCCGGCCAACCCGTGGTGGTGGCGACCAAGTTCATGCCCTTCCCCTGGCGGCTGGGCAAAGGCAATCTGCTAAAGGCGCTGCGGCTGAGCCTCGATCGGCTGGGCCTGGCAAGCGTGGACCTGTACCAGGTTCACCAACCGCTCCCGCCCATTCAGCCTGAGGTGTGGATGGCAGGCATGGCCGATGCGGTCGAGGCCGGATTGGTGCGTGCGGTCGGCGTCTCCAACTACAGCGCGGCCTGGATGCGCCGCTCGTACGCAGCTTTGGCGCAGCGCGGCCTGCCCCTGGCCGCGAACCAGGTCGAGTATAGCCTGCTCCAGCGCGCTCCGGAGCACAACGGCGTCTTGCAAGCCTGCCGCGCTACCGGCGCGACGCTGATCGCCTACAGTCCGTTGGCGATGGGGATCCTGACCGGCAAATACACTCCGGAGCACCGGCCCGGCGGCCTGCGCGGCATGCGGTACAACGCCGGATACCTGGCGCGCGTTCAGCCCCTGATCGCCCTTCTAAGAGAAACAGGCGCGAAACACGGCAAGAACCCGGCCCAGATCGCTCTGAACTGGGTCATCTGCAAAGGCGCGGTGCCCATCCCCGGCGCCAAGAACGCGCGCCAGGCAGAAGAGAACGCCGGGGCTCTCGGATGGCGCCTTACCGACACGGAGGTAGCCGCCCTGGACGATATGAGCGAGCGTGTGACGGCCAAAGGTTGACAGGCCACGCAGAAAGGAAGCTGGTCGATGACGGGCGTACTGAGTGACAAAGTTGTCGTAGTGACGGGCAGTAGCCGGGGACTGGGGTTTGAGATCGCGCGGGCCTGCGCAGCAGAAGGCGCCCGGGTGGTAGTATCCTCCCGTTCCGGCGCGGCGGTCGAACGTGCGGTGGCCGAGCTCAGCGCGGCCGGCGCGCAGGTCTCAGGGATCGCCTGTGACGTCTCCGACCGCGGGCAGGTCGAGGGCTTGCTCGCGCATGCCCTCGCTGCCTATGGCCGGGTCGACGTCTGGTTCAACAACGCCGGGTATCCGGCGCCCTATGGCCCCACGGTGGCAGTACCGTCCGAGGACTTCCTGCAGACGATACAGTCCAACGTCGTCGGCACTTACAATGGCTCAATCGTGGCCATGTGCTACTTCCTGGCGCGCCGCGCCGGCAAGTTGATCAACATCCTCGGCCGTGGCGATACGGGCGGAGCGGTGCCGATGCAGAGCGGATACGCGTCGAGCAAGTCCTGGGTGCGGACGTTCACCCTCAGCCTTGCCAAGGAATACGCGCAAAGCGGGGTGGGAATCTACGCCTTCAATCCAGGCATGATGTCGACCGAATTCCTGACGCGCGTGGAAGCGGTTGCCGGCTACGAAGGCAAGCTGAAGGTCATGCCGACCATCATCCGTATGTGGTCGAACCCGCCCGAAGTACCGGCCCGCCGGGCCGTCTGGCTGGCATCCTCTGCAACTGACGGCAAGACCGGGCTGGAAATCCACGAGGTCGGACGGGGCCAATTCCTGCTCGGAGCGCTGCGCGAAGGCTTGCGCCGGCTAACAGGGCGACGCGCGCCGCAGGGGACGTTCGAGGTGCTCACGGTTCCGGCCGCCACAGAAGCGCCCGCTGCTCGCAAACCATGACGCCAGGACGTTGACGTTGACGTATTTCGCTTTTCATCTGCGCTTTCTCCTGCCACCCATCCTCGTGTTGGGCCTGTTGGTCCTGCGCGACTACCGGCGGGGGAAGCGGCTGCCCGCCGTTCTGCGCAGGCGGTCCGCCGGGCTGGCGCTGTTAATTAACATCGCCCTGGCCGTCATCTACACCACCCCGTGGGACAACTACCTGGTAGCCACGCGTGTCTGGTGGTATGACCCGGCAGGCGTGACCGGGGTCACCCTGGGCTGGGTTGCCCATCGAAGAGTACACCTTCTTTGTACTGCAAACGGTGCTCACCGGTTGGTGGCTGCTCTGGCTGGGCCGGCAGCTGGCTGAGAGTGCGGAGCAAGCGGCGCTGCCAATGGCCGCCCGCCGCTACGGCCTCGGGGGGCTTGCGCTCACCTGGCTGGCCGCGGGCGCGATCCTGATCCGAGGTTGGGCGCCCGGCACTTACCTGGCGCTCGAACTCATCTGGCTGTTGCCGCCCATTCTGCCCCAGGTAGCGCTCGGGGCAGGCGTTCTGTGGCAGCAGCGCCGCCTGGTGAGCCTGGCCCTGCTGGCGCCGGTGGCCTACCTGTCGGTCACCGACAGCATCGCTATTCGCGCCGGGGTCTGGTCCATCAGCCCCCGGCAAACGACCGGCCTGCTCCTGGGCGGCGTGCTGCCGCTGGAGGAGTTTATATTCTTTCTGGTGACGAACATATTGATCGTGTTCGGGTTAATCCTGTTCATGGCCCTGCCTGGTGTCACCGTCCGGCCATGGAAGGGGGATAAGATGCCGTCAGGAGTGAGTAAGCATGAAGTTAAAACGCAATGACTGGATCAGCCTGGCCATCGCGGTCCTTGTGCCACAATTGGCCGGCGGATTGGGCGCGTTGGCAACCGCCTCGTCGGTCAATACCTGGTATCGCAAGCTCAAGAAACCCTCCTGGAACCCGCCCAGCCGGCTGTTTGGGCCCGTTTGGACGGTGCTTTATCTGTTGATGGGCGTCGCGTCCTGGCTCATCTGGCGGCAGGGCAGCCAGAGATCGGCAGAATCTGCCCTCGCGGCAGCCGACGCAGCCGAGGGTGCGGCCGGCCCCAGGCTGGCGTTGCCCGAGGAGTCGGAAACGCGCCAGGCGCTGGCGCTATACTGCGGGCAACTGGCCCTCAACACGATTTGGTCGCTCATTTTCTTCGGGTTGCGCAGCCTGGGCGGAGCGTTGGCCGAGATCGGCGCGCTGTGGACGCTGATCGCCATCACTGCGGTCCGTTTCTTCCGTCTGAAGCCGGCCGCCGGGTGGTTGCTGATGCCCTACCTGGCCTGGTCGACCTTCGCCGCCGTGCTCAACGGAGCGGTTTGGCGGCTGAACCGAGAGTAAATGTGTATGATGCTAAACCGGGCACTCACCTGGCGGCCGGCCAGTTATCATGGCCACCGCAAGACGCACGATTTCTTCGAAGGCTGGTATTTCAAGCTGGTCGACCGGACGGAAACCCGGGTGTACGCGGTCATCCCGGGCGTTTATCTGGGCAAGAACGGCGCCGATTCCCACTGCTTCGTGCAGACCCTGGATGGCCTGACCGGGCGCAGCACGTTCCACCGCTTTCCGCTGGCGCAATTCAGCGCGGCCGGCGACCGGTTCGCCGTGTGCATCGGCCCCAATCGTTTCAGCGCTGATGAGATCTCATTGGACATCCGGACGGAAGAACGGCAGATGCAGGGTCGCCTATCGTTTGAGCGGCTGGTTCCATGGCCGGTCGGCCTGGCATCGCCCGGCATTATGGGACCCTATGCCTTTGCGCCATTCATGGAATGCTACCATGGTGTGGTCAGCCTCGACCATGAAATCCAGGGACAAATGATCGTCGACGGCAGCCCGGCGGACTTCAGCCGTGGGCGGGGTTACATCGAGAAGGACTGGGGCAAGAGCTTTCCGCGGGCCTGGATTTGGATGCAGACCAACCACTTCGAGCAGCCCGGCACATGTCTGACAGGTTCGGTGGCAACTATCCCCTGGCTGGGCAGCGCCTTTCGGGGCTTCATAGTCGGGCTGTGGCATGGGGGAGTCCTCTACCGCTTCGCGACTTACAGCGGCGCGAGCATCAAGCGCCTGCAACTCACCGATACGCACGTCATCTGGCACCTCGCCGGGCGCGCGCTGGGCAGTGGAGGTGCGCTCTATCGGCTAGAGATCAACGCGGTACGCAGCGAAGGTGGGCTGTTGCACGCGCCCTACAGCAGTGGCATGCTCCAACGCGTGACTGAAAGCCTGACGGCGCAGGTGCAGGTGCGGCTGCTGGCGCTGCAGGAGGGGGGCGAAGAAGTGATCTTCGCCGAAACAGGGCGGCACGCCGGATTGGAGATCAACGGCGAACTTGGCGAAATTCTGGATCAGACGACAGGATGATCGTTATGCGCAGGAGAGAGTGACATGATTCTAGAGACAGCGAACGCGGCCCCCGATTTTGAACTGCCGGACTTCACAGGGAAACCGGTCAGGCTTTCCGACTACCGCGGCAAAGCGGACGTCGTGCTGGTCTTCAACCGGGGCTTCCTGTGACCATTCTGCCGCCGGCACATGGCGCAGTTGCGCCAGGACTACGCAGAGTTCACCGCCCGCGGGGCGGAAATCATAGTGGTGGGTCCGGAAGACGCGGAGGCTTTTCGCGAATACTGGTCCAAACAAGCCCTGCCGTTTGTCGGCCTGCCCGATCCGCAGCATAGCGTGTCGGAGTTGTACGGGCAGGAGATCAAGCTGCTCAAGTTCGGGCGTATGCCGGCCATGATGATCATCGACAAGACCGGGGACATCCGCTACAGGCACTATGCCAACCAGATGAGCGACATCCCGGCAAATGCGGAGGTATTGGCGTTGTTGGACAGGATCAACGCCAAAGGCCAGGGTTGAGGTAAGCGGCTGAAGGAAAGGCCCGGCGCGAATGCCGGGCCTTTTGTCCAGACAGCAGGGATAACCAGGCTGTCCCTGCTGCACGTGCTGACGCCTAAGCCGCTTGACGCTGTTCTGTCAGTTCCTCAACACCAATCCAGAAATGATGCGGCAGCACGTTCGGCGCGGGGAGCACACGCAGGGCCTTGCCAGGTACCCCCGTCAAGGGAATCGTCAAGGCGCCCTTGTCCAACGCCGACTGGTTCACATAGCAGGTGTCCGGAAAGGCGCCGAACTTCTCGCGATAGCGTTTGGCAGCGTCCTCCACCTTGGCCATCAATTCACGGCCCGGATTGTTATCAAACCAAAGTAACCCACTTTGCACGGTCCCCTCCGATCCCGTTGTCGATCACCGGCCGGCCAACGGAATGCTCAGACATCCAGGACAGACATATCGTCAATCCAGCCTATCAAGCGACACGCGCTGCTCGACCAGAGTTAAAGCCGCCTGGTAAGAGCGACGGCGCCAGGCCGGCAATGGGTAGCGGGGAGTGTTCTGCCAGCGCACCCTGACACGGCTTAACCAGCCGGGGGCGCGGCGGACCTGCCAGGAGCCCGAGGAGGTCTGCGCGAGCTCGAAGCACCCGGCGGCAGTAGCCAGCCGGTAGCGCCGCTCATGGCTCACCACGCGCACGCCCTCCAGCGATAACACGCGGTACTGCCGGCCACGCCACCAAAAGGCCCGCGGATAACGGTCGCGTGCCGCATAAACAACCTGCAATTCATTCGCCTGGTGAGCCATTTCAGCCTCCTTTGGACCACTCGTCTTCATCCCCCACCACTCGCAGGCGGCGTAGACCACCATCCTGTGCGAAATCGGGCGGGGGTAAGGGCATGTACTGCTGTTGATTGGCCGGCTGACCGAACAGGGCAGCCGGATTGAGCATGATGACCGGTTGCTGCATGTGAGGATAGGCAGGAGGCGGGGGCATCTGCGGCTGATCGTTGTGCCAGGCCCGCTTTTCGCGCCGGAGCAAGGCCACGATCAACACACTGGTTGGCACGCTGGCGCCCACGCCCACGGCCACCCCCAGGACTACCGCCATGGCATCCGTGCTCATGCGCTGGCCAATGATCACCGCCATAGCCGCGCCGAAGCCCAACATCAAAGGCACGATCCAGCGTGTCATTGGGCGCCGCCTTCTTCAGGTCGTGCCCGATGAAGCGATGAAAACAGACCCAAACCCTGCCCGAGACCGGGCAAACGTCCGCCAATCGAAGCGGCCGATGTGGTAGAAGGAGCGGCCGGCAGACCAGGGCGCCCAGCGCGCTCATCGCTCAACTGCCAGTTGCGACGCCGGCGCCCGCCCGCACGTATGCGGGCCACGATCGCGGCCAGTTCGGCGCTGGAGGCATAGGCCGCCTGAAAGCGGATGACCTGCCCTTTGGTGACCAGCAAGAAGTCACCGCGCCCCAGCAGGCGTTCGGCGCCCGTGCCGCTGATGCCGGCCGCCACTTTGGCGTCTTCGGGGCTGACCACACTGCCCACCAGGCGCACCGGGAAGTTGGCCTTCATCAGGCTACCGACCAGGGTGGCGGCCGGCTTTTGAGTGGCGGCGACCACGTGGATGCCCGCTTCACGGCCTCGCTGGGTCAGTCGAGTCAGCGCTTCGGCGACGGGCTTGCCGCCGGTCACCAGCAGATCGGCCAGCTCGTCAATACCAAGCACGATATGCGGCAAGGAGCGCCGGGCTGCGTCACGCCGTACCATTTCTTCGATCAATGTCTCCAACAAGGCCAGCGATTCTTTTACGCCCTGGGCAATCGGCCCACCACGCCAGAGATGCGTCAGCCCGGCCAGCGGGGCCAGCCCGCGCCCCTTTGGGTCGATCAACGCCAGTTGCAACTGGCCCGGATGATTGAACATGGTCAACGACAGAAGGAGAGTGCGCAGGAGCGCCGTCTTGCCGCTGCCGGTGGTGCCGGAGAGCAGGGCGTGCGCAACATCTGGGCTGTCGATGCGCAGCAGCAGCGGGACACCCCCTTCGTCCATGCCAAGGATGGCGCAATAGGGCGGCACCGAGTTCAACTTGCCGCACAGGGCCAGCATTTCGACCGTGCGCGGCGTATCGCGCGGTACCTCGATGTGCAAAACACCCCCCTCTCGATAGACACGCGTGGCGCGTGCGCCGAGGGAAAAGGCCAATTCTTCCGCCAGGTTGCTCACTTTAGTGAGGCGTGTACCCAATGCCGTGGTTACGTCAAAACGTACGAAACGGGGCGTGACGGTGGCTTGCCACACGCGCGCCGGCACCTTGTGTGCACTCAGTACCGATTCAATTCGAGCGGCTTGTAGCTCGTACTTCTTGTTTGGCACAACCCACCTCCACACGTAAAACGTAAAGGCAGAACGTAATGGACGCGCCGTTAAGGGCAGCCACTTGCTTGGCGTTTTACGTTTTACGCTTTACGTCATGGCGAATGGTCAGGGCCGGCATACCCACTCTCGTCTGTGCGCGCATCGTCGTTTGCCCTCTAGCCAAGTTGATTGGTTTGTTAGTTTGTCAGCTGGTTGGTCTACCAATGTAGAACTAAAGTTCGACTGCATTATACAGAACGCGCGTTCCAGTTGTCAAGGGGCGATATCGTCAAGTTATTCCAAACTTTGCGGGTTTATTCCAACATAGTAGTAGAATGTGCTGGCAATACAACGGCTCGTACCAGTCCATCATCGACTGGCTCGTTGACTAGCTCGTTAAACCTTCTCAGCCGTTCGTTCGCACCTTGCGGAGCTCGCAATGATCACCCAGGTTCACCGCTTGCCCGGTCTTGTTCTCAGCGACATGGAGTTCTCAGCCCCGCTCGACTACGCCGCGCCCGCCGCGGAGCGTATCACGGTCTTCGCGCGCGCGGTCGTGGCTCCCGGCAAGGAAGAGGCGAACCTTCCCTCGGTCA
>JADGQF010000205.1 GCA_017882045.1 Anaerolineales bacterium | reverse complement strand
TTCCCAGATCACGCCGTCGGAACGGAGCAGGTCCGCGTATTGCTCGGCGAGCGGGGTCAGGTGGGGGCTGCCCACCTCTTCTTCGCCTTCGACGAAGAATTTCAGCCGGAAGGGCAGCTCTCCGTAGGCCTGCCTGTATACTTCGACCGCCTGGATGCGCGCCAGCGTGTCGCCTTTGTCGTCGGTGGCGCCGCGCGCGTAAAGTTTGCCATCGCGCTGCGAGGGCTCAAATGGTGGCGTGTCCCACAACTCCAGCGGATCGGGCGGCTGCACATCATAGTGGGTGTAGCTCAGCAGGCTGAGCGGCCCCTGCCCGGTTTCCGCAAAGACCACCGATGGCGGCTCGACCGGCCCGCCCATCGCCCCGCCGGTTGCCGGTGTTCCGGTCGGCAGCACTCGCACCCTGCCCCCGAGCGCAGTCAGGCGATTAGCCACCCAACCGGCGGCCTGGCCCAGGCCAAGCGGGTTGCCGGCCACGCTGGGGAAACAGAGAAATTCTTCGAGCTCGGCCAGGAAGCGCGAGCGGTTGGCGGTGATGATCTCGCTGACGTGATCCATCAGGTCACCATCCTGAGTACTTCGACCAGCACCTGGGCGAACACGATCTTGAAGATCAAGGCCACCGGGTAAATGCTGGCGTAGGCGAGCGTGGGAAGATCGCTGTCGGTCTGCGCGTTGGCGGCGCCCAAACCGGGTGGGTTGGTCATAACGCCGCACAGTCCTCCCAATACGGCCAGCGAATTCATGCGGTACAGACGGACCATCAGCAACAGCGCCACGCCGGCCGAGACGATGGTGATCAGCGCCCCGGCCAGAAGCATGCTTGGTCCCCGTTCGCGCAAGACTGGCACCAACTGCGCTCCCGCGGTCGTCCCGGCTCCGGCCAGGAATAACATCAGGCCGAGCTCGCGTGCCAGGTTTTTCGCGCCGGCGGGCACATACAGGCGGAAAGGCCCGATATGCCCGAAATGACCGACCAGCAGGCTGACGATAAAAGCGCCGCCCGCGATGCCTAGTTTGATTTGCATGCCGTTGGACAGCTTGAGCGGGATAACGCCGAGGGCGATGCCCAGGACCAGACCACCCAGGAACGGGACCATGTTTGTCTCGTCGGCCCGCCGGTTGTCGCCGCCGATCTGCTTGACGAACTGTTCGACCGCTGCCCTTTCACCCACCAGGCGCAGCACGTCGCCCATCTCCAGCGTGCTGACGCCCACCGGCGTAAGCTCAAAGCCCTGACGGCGGATGCGGGTGATTACAACCCCGAAGCGCTCCCACACCTTGAGGTCGGCCAGGCGCTTGCCGGCCAGTGCGGTGGAGGTGATCTCGGCGTCGAGGCTGACGACGTTGGTGTCGGTATCCATCGGCACGTCGGTCTCTTCCCCGAGCAACAGGCGCATCTTGCGCAACTCCTCGTCTGGCCCGACGACCATGACGACGTCCCTGCAATGCAGCACGGTATCCGGCGAGGCAGGGACGACCTTACCTTCGTGCCGGACGCGCGAGATGTTGGCCACGCTCATGCGGTGCGGGTTGACATCCCGCAGCAAGACCCCATCGCAGTTCGGGTTAGTGATCAGGAATTTCTTGGCCTCGAGGCGTGGCGTCTCGGCTTCTTGCTGCCGGCGCCAGCCGGCTTCTTCGGCCCGCAGATCGGTTCGCAGGAGCCGGGGCAGGAACTGGATTAACAGCACCACGCCGATCATGCTGAACGGATAAGCGATGCCGTAACCTACCGAGACTGTTGCGCTGGCGAGAGGCTCGACGCGCCCGACTGCCTCGATGGCGGCTGCCAGCGAGGGGGTGTTCGTGATCGCCCCGGCATAGAGGCCGATGGCCAGGGCATACGGCAGATGCAGCAGCCGGGCGACTGCCACCGTCGTGACCCCCGCGGCCAGCACGCCGGCCACCGCGATGATGACAAACTGCCAACCCTGGCGACGGAAAGTGCGAAAGAAGCGGGGACCTGCCTGTAAGCCGACGGCGTAGACGAACAGCAGCAGGCCCAGGTCCATCACCTCTTTCGGTACCGAAAGGTGGAAGTAACCGAACACCAGCGCGACAAAGAAAACCCCGGCCGAGCCGAGGGAGATACGCTTAACGGATAACTGGCCCACCCACGAGCCAATGGCCAGGATGGCAAAAAGAACCAGCATCCCCTCGGCCAGGAAAATACTCATGTATCCTTCGCAGTGGAAAGCTTGCCGGTCCCGCATGGCTGCCATATGTGCAAAGCAGGACAGTTCATTCTAACACGGCCGGATAGCGAGTGCGAATACTCAGACTAATGTTTCTCACTGTATGGTAAAATATCCCAATGGTCTTCGATCCAAAGGCTTTTCTGGCCGAATTACAGCATCAACGTGGCTATTCTAACCAGTTGGTCTATGCCCACCTGATGCCCGCGCGTGCCCCGCGCTATGCCCCGCTCAAGCAGCGCCTGAGCCGGCCGGTGGCGGCCGCTTTGCGGGCAGGTGGGGTCGAGCGGCTGTATACTCACCAGGCCGAAGCTATCAGCGCGGCCTTGGCAGGCGAAAATGTGGTGGTGGCCACCTCCACAGCCAGTGGCAAGACCCTCTGCTTCAATGTCCCGGTCATGGAGGCACTGGCGCGCGATCCGCTTGCGCGGGCCTTGTATCTCTATCCGACCAAAGCGCTGGCCCAGGATCAATTGGGCAAATGGCAGTCGTTGCTGGCCGCGGCGCAGGCTGCGAGTCCGGCGGATGGCGCCCTGGCGAATGCCGAGGCGGCCACTTATGACGGCGACACGCCCCAGGCGGCGCGCGCCCGCATCCGCAAGCGGGCGCGCGTGCTGATCACCAATCCGGACATGCTGCACGTGGGCATTCTGCCCAACCATCCGCTGTGGGCCGAGTTCTTCCGCCATCTCAAGTATGTGATCATCGACGAGGCGCATTCCTACCGCGGCGTATTCGGCTCGCAGGTGGCTTGCGTGTTGCGCCGCCTGCGCCGCGTGTGCGCGTTATATCAGGGAGTGGCCACTGAGAGCGGAGAGCCGGGCGCACGTCCGTTGCGCAACCTGCTGCCGGGCCGACGGCGGTCCCGCGCGGCGTCGGGCCGCGCACGCCCAGGTGGGTCGTCTACCTATGCGCTGCGCCTTCCCGGGCCGCTGCGGCGCAATGCCGTCCCTGCCTCAGCCGGCGCGGGCGAAGCAGGGGACCAGGAGGCGCGGCAGCGTGGAGAGGATGCCGGCTCGATCGGCCGGGCCGGCTCCCTTCCGGGCGCTGCGCGGCCGGCGCAGGGGTCGGAAGAGCCTTCCTCCGCCGGCCCACGGCCGGCCAGCCCACAGCCGGCTGGACCGCATTTCATTGCCACCTCGGCGACCATTGCCAACCCGGGCGAGCATTTCTCGTTGCTGACCGGTCTGCCTGTCACAGTGATCACTGACGACGGCTCGCCGCACGGCGCGCGCGTCTTCGCGCTCTGGAACCCGCCGTTCCTCGATCGCGCGCTGGCGGCGCGGCGCAGCGCCAACCGGGAGGCGGCGGACCTGTTCACCGCCTTGGTCACGTCCGGGGTCCGTACCATCGCCTTCACACGCGCGCGGGTGGTAGCGGAGCTTTTGCTGCGCTACACGCGCGACCAGCTGAAACGGTCCGCGCCCGACCTGATGGATAAGGTGGCCGCCTACCGGGCCGGGTATATGCCTGCCGAACGGCGGCGCATCGAGCGTGAGCTGTTTCAGGGGCGGCTGCGCGGAGTGACGGCGACCAATGCGCTGGAACTGGGCATCGACGTGGGCGGCCTGGATGCCTCCCTGCTGGTCGGTTACCCGAGCACGATCGCCAGCCTCTGGCAGCAAGCGGGCCGAGCGGGGCGAGGCGACGCGCCTTCGCTGGCGATACTGATCGGCCTGGACAATCCGCTCGATCAGTACTACATGCGCCACCCCGCGGACCTGTTTGGCCGCCCGCATGAACATGCCCTGATCGATCCCGACAATGTCTACGTGCTCCAACGCCACTTGCCTTGCGCGGCGCACGAGGCGCCTCTGACGGTGCCAGTCCGGGACGACGGCGAGCGAACGTATGATTACGAGCGAGGCGCGGGGGCCGATGACCAGCTGGCAGGTGGCTGGAACGACGAGGCGTTATTTGGCCCGGGTTTTGTGGAGGCGATGGTTGGGCTGGAGGACAGCGGCGTCCTGCGCTACCTGGCGCCGATCGGCGAAGAGGGCGAGCAACGTTGGGTTTACACGCGCAGCGATTATCCCGCCCAGGACGTCAGCCTGCGCGACGCCGAGGGCGAACGCTTCGCGGTGCTCAACGCGGCCGACGGCTACAAGATGATCGAGGAACTGGATGCCAGCAGCGCGCCCTTCCGCGTGCATCCGGGCGCCGTATACCTGCACCAGGGTGAGTCTTTCCTGGTCACGGAATACAACCACGACATGCGCCATGCGATCGTCACGCCGGCAGAGGGGGACTATTACACCCAGCCGCGCGAGCTCAGCGACGTGCGCATCATCCGCTCGCTGCGTCACCGGCAGATGGCGAACACGTCGGCCTATCTTGGCCAGGTGCGGGCGCGCAGCCAGGTGATCGGCTACCGCCGCATACAGCAGTTCAGCGAGGCCGTGCTGGGCGATGAGCCGCTGGATATGCCCGGCACCGAGTTCACCACCATCGCCTTGTGGTGGGACCTGCCGCCAGAGATGCCGGCCGACTTGGCCGAGCGAGGGCTCGATTTCCTGGGGGGCATCCATGCGGCCGAACATGCCTGCATCGGAATCCTACCGTTGTTTGCCATGTGCGACCGTTGGGACATCGGCGGTTTGAGCACGCCGCGCCATCCGGATACCGACGGCGCGCAGATCTTCATCTATGACGGGTTCCCGGGTGGGGTGGGTATTGCCGAAAAGGGCTTCGAACTGTTGCCGGAGCTTTGGTCGGCGACCCTGGAACTCGTGCAGGGCTGTCCCTGCACTGACGGCTGCCCAAGCTGCGTGCAGAGCCCCAAGTGTGGCAACTTCAACCACCCCCTCGACAAGCAGGCAGCGATCCTGATCCTGCGCTGGCTCCTGGGCCGCTGACCGCGGACCCAACCAAGCAACTCCCGGCGCGGCCCAGCGTACTGGAAGTAGCCGTTCGGATGTGAGGCTCATGCGTAAGCTGATTACGATTCTGGCAATGTCCTTTGGCTTGCTGGCCGCGCTCGCCAGTGTCGGGTTTGCCGCCCTCCTGGCCATCGCCGGCGGGCAAGGCGTGGGCCGCGGCGCACAAACCGCGCTGCAGACTGAACTCCTGATCGGCAGCGTTCTCCTGCTTGGCGTCGGTTTTGGTTTGTCCCTAGCTTGGGCCGGCTGGCGCGCCTTCAGCGATGCGCCCGCGCGTCCGCTGCGCCTGACAGCCTGGGGTTGGCTGGCCTTCGCGCTGGGGATCGTCCTCGTCGTGGGGCAGGCCTCCTTCAGCGCGCGCATTTCGCTGTTGCTGCCTTTCGTACATGTGGCCGCCGGTTTCCTGCCGGCTTTGTTGTTTATCTCGCTGGCTGCCTGGGCTGCGGCCCGGCGCGGCGCGCGGGTGGGGCGGCGCGCCATGTTGGCAGGCCTGGCCTGGGGCGGCCTGGGAGCCTCGGCGCTGGCCGCAGTCCTCGAGACCCTGCTGGCGCTGGTGCTGTTGGTGTTGGCGTTCGTCTGGTTCCAGGCAACCGATCCGGCCCTGCTGACCCGCCTGGCGGAGTTTGCTCGCAATGTCCAGCCGGGCGGGCAACCGCCGGACCTGACAGCCCTGACGCCGCTGCTCCGTTCGCCGGCGGTGATCCTGGGGGTCTTGATCATGCTGGGACTGGGAGCGCCCTTGATTGAAGAAGCTTGCAAGGCCTTCGCGGTGCCGCTCGTGGCCCTGAGCGCGCACCGCATCTCGCGGCTGGATGGTTTCATGTTCGGCCTGGCGGCCGGGGCCGGCTTCGCTGCCTTCGAAGGCACCTTCTATGGCGCGGTGGGCCTGAGCACCGGCGCTGACTGGGCCTCGGTCATGTTGCTGCGTGCCGGCACAACCGCCATCCACTGCTTCGCCTCGGCCCTGGGGGGGCTTGGCTGGCAATCCATTCTGACCGAGCGCCGTTGGCTGCGCGGCCTGGCCCTGGGCGCCGTCGCGGTGGCAGTCCACGGCGCATGGAACGTGTTGGCCGTCGGCCAGGGGCTGGCTTCGCTGGCCGGAGGCGACATTGGTAGTGGAGTGGTTGGGCCGCTGACCGTGGCAATGTTTGTCCTGATGGGTCTGCTCTGGCTTGCTGCCGTCGCCGGCTTGCCGGCGGTCGCCGGGCGTATCGCCGGGCGTATCGCCGGGCCTATCGCCGTGGCGAGCGAGAGGGCACGAGGCTCAGACTGGCCGGCCGGCGACGAAGAGCGGCAGGCGCCGTTGAACTCAGACCTCGGTCACGGGGTGTCACCCCAGGATGATGTTCTCAACCAATAAGCCGTTGCTTGGTAGGAGGAGTATTAAATGTCAGGTCATCGCTACTCGGTCACGATTTGCCTGTTGTTGGCGCTGATCACAGGGGGTTGCGTGTCGCGGCCTGCGGGTCCCGCAGGCGGGCTGGAGTACAATGGGCCGTCAGAGCAGACCGTGCAGCGCGGCCAAAAGCTGCCGGGAACGGATATCCAGTTCGTCGGTCAAAGCGCGGACGGCGCGCAGGTGCTGATCGGCGGCCAATCGGCCATGAAGAAAACGGGGGATTCCCTAAATTGGAGCGGCACTCCCGTGCCAGGAGCGCATGTCGCCTTGGCCTTGCGCATTCTGAATAGCAGCGACCAGCGTCTGATTACGGCCGGAACCGTCAGAATCACGCTGGATGGCGTCTCGCCGGCGGAGACGGCGTTCCCAGACAAGCCGCTCTATACCTACAAGACTCTGCCGGTGGTCTATCACATCGGCAAAGGCTCGACTATCCCCGGAACGACCCTCATCTATGAAGGCAAGACCAATGACGGGGCGCATCTGATCGGGGTCAACGGCTATGCTTACTTCCGGCTCGGAGACTCGGTCACCTGGCACGGCCGGCTGCGCCCCGGCGTGTATGCGGACCAGAGCCTGCGCGTGCTGGCCTACACCGATAGTTTTCTCGACGTGACAGGATTGGCGACCATCGGCTTGACCGAAGAGTAAGTGGGGATCCGCAGTTAGAAATGCGCGACAATGTGCCGCATTTTCTGTTTGCCCGAGGCTAGCCTGATGCCAGATGGATCCCGGCCCGATCTCGCGCTGTTGCAGCGCGTGCCATACTTCGCCAAGCTGCCGCTCGACGTCTTGGCTGCCCTGGCGGCGGCGGCGAACGACCGGCGCTTCGTGCGCGGGCAGATGATTTTCCTCGAAGGCGAGCCTTGCGCGGGCTTGTTCATTGTCGGCTCGGGCACGGTCAAAATCCTCAAGCTTTCCCCGCAGGGTCGTGAGCAGATCCTGGCCCGGCTGGGTCCGAGTCATACCTTCAACGAGGTGGCTGTGCTCGACGGCGGACCGAACCCGGCCAGCGCTGAGGCCATGGCCGATACTGTGACCTGGGTCATCTCCCGCGCGGATATGCAGCGGCTGGCGCAACAATACCCCGCCCTGTCCTGGGCGCTCATCGAGAGCATCGCCGCGCGTGCCCGTCACCTGGTGGAGATGGTAGAGGATCTGTCACTGCGCTCCGTCAAATCCCGCCTGGCCAAGCTTCTTTTACATGAAGCCGGACGGACCACCGGCCAGTCCGAGATCGACCGTGGTCAAATGATGACCCAGACCGAGATGGCGGCTCGGCTGGGCACCGTGCGTGAGATGGTGGGCCGTGCGCTGCGCGAATTGGCCGACGAAGGGGTTATTGCCCTGGATCGCCATCGTATCGTCATCGCCGACCGGCAGGGATTGGCCGCCGTGGCGGACGGCTTTTGAGACAAAAGTCCCTGACTTCTCCTTGCCGTCCTGATAATATAACCAGTATCAACACGGGCGCACTGCGCCCGCCAGGGGTACTGCAGATGGAACCGAAGATTTTCCCTGAGATCGACGCCGCATTGTGCGACGGCTGTGGCAAATGCCTGCCCGCCTGCATGTCCGGCGCACTTGGAGTGCGGGCCGGTAAGGCGACGCTCATCAGGCCCGACCTCTGCCGTTACGACGGCAACTGCGAGCTGGTTTGCCCGACCGATGCCATTCGGGTGGCCTACGTGATTGTCTTCCGCGAGGACCCCGCCTGGGCAGGGCAAAACCCGCTTATTTCCTGATCCCTCTCGGCTTTTCCTCAGCGTTGCTGTACCCAGAGCTATTCATCAAGGGTGACGCGCGCCCTTCCTTCCGCTTGCCAATTTGACACTCTTCCCAGTGTTGAGCATAATTGCAGTTGCAAGGAGTTGCAACTGATATGACTTGCCATAAACCAATGCTGCAAGAGCTGCAGAATCAGGGTTTGCGCCTCACCGCGCAACGGGCACTGATCCTCGAAGACCTGTACCATAATCCCGGTCACCGCACGGCCGAGGACATCTTGAAGGAAGCCGCCAAGGGTGCCGCGGCGGTCATCGCCTGGGGCAACTGCGC
>JADGQF010000204.1 GCA_017882045.1 Anaerolineales bacterium | reverse complement strand
CGACCCTGCTGACTGTGGCCGCGACTCCAGGAATCGACCCGACCAGCCCTATCGTGAGCGTGCAGTGCGATCTATCAGCAATTGGCGGTTCAGCGCCCCAGACCTTTTATGATGACGCCACGAACGGCGATGTCACCGCCGGGGATAACACCTTCTCCTACTCAACGACAATCGCCGGTGGCACGACGGGCGGGGCGAAGAGCCTGGCTTGTACGATTACCGATGCCCAGCCTCGCACCGGTAGTGCCGCGATTGGCCTCACCGTCCTCGTTATTGTCCCCATCGGCACGGTCAACGGCTCCGTCGGAGATGCGGATGACGGGGCCACGCACGTATCACCGTATGCGGGCCAAACCGTAGTCGTGCAGGGTGTGATCTACGAAAAGACGCTGCAAGCGATCAGCAATTCCTCCAATGCCTATTACGGCTTTTTCGTCCAGAACACGTCCTCAACGGCCGATACGGATCCGAATACCTCCGACGGCCTCTTTGTGTTCATGAGTGCCGCTATCACGATGAGCGGACCGGGCGGATCCTACACGCCCGCGGTCGGGGATGAGGTCGTCCTGTCGGGTAAGATAAGCGAATACTATAACATGACCGAGTTGACGACCCCGACCCTCGTCAAGCCTGTCGTGCGCAGCAGTGTCGACCTCGCTGCTGAGCTGGCCCCGTTCGTGGCGAACCCATCTGCCAACCTCGCAGATGCAAACCGCTACTGGGAACGGCGCCAGGGGATGCGCGGGCAGGTCCCGGCGGACAGCATCGTCCTCAATGGTCGCAACGTCTTCAGCCCGGCGGATGCCGAAATCTGGCTGGCGGTGCCGGACAGCACGATCGCGCAGCGCACCGATGTCTACGCGCGCCGGGCCTTCCGTGATGCTCATCCGCTCGACGACAACTACGACCCCGCCAATTGGGATGGCAATGGCTACCGCATCGTGATGGGCAGCCTGGGGATCAAGGCGACGGCGGGTGACGCACAGGCTTTGCTCGCGCCGGCGCGCACGTTCGATGTCGTGACCAATGCGCCGGTCGGCGGCGTCAACTACTCCTTCAGCAAGTACCGGCTTGAGGTCACCGACCAGCCCGTGCTGAGCGAGGGCCCCGATCCCGCCGCCAACAATCCGCCGCAGACCTTCGACCGCAGCATCGGCTACAGCATCGCCGACTATAACCTGGAGAACCTGTACGATTACCGCGACAATCCCTTCTCCGGCTGCGATTTTACGGGCAACGCGGGTTGTGCCAAGATTGCTCCTTTTCTTGCCGCTATCACTCCGCCTTACGATTACGTTCCGGCCAGCGATGTGGCTTACCAGGCCCGCCTGAGCGACATAGCCAACCAGATCATCACTGATCTGCACAGCCCGGATATCCTCATGGTACAGGAAGTAGAAAACCAGGATATCTGCACCGTGACCAGCGGCGCGTTCACCTGTGGCGCCACCGACAACGCCGACGGCAAACCGGACGTGCTGCAGGAACTGGCGCTCAAGATCGTCACACTCGGCGGCCCGGCCTATGATGCCGCCTTCGATCGCGATAGCTCTGACCTGCGCGGCATCGCCCCCGCCTTCCTATATCGCACCGATCGCGTGCAGCTCCTGCCCGCTGCCGGCGACCCCGTCCTGGACGGCAGTCCGGCAATCGTCTATGCCGGTGCAGCTGCACCTAACAATAGCAATGTATCGAACCCGAAGACCCTGAATGCCGTGTTGCCGGCCGGGGTAACTGCCTGCGAAACCAGTTGGGTCTTTCCTCGCGCTCCCGATATCGGCCTCTTCCGCATCTACAGCACGAGCATCGGCGTGGGCAGCCATCGCGACGTTTATGTGATCAATAACCACTTCAAGAGCGGCCCCGACACCTGCACCGCCCATCGCACCGAACAAGCCAAATACAACGCGGCGATTGTGGCGTTCCTGCAGGCGGCGAACCCGAACGCGCGTATCGTCCTCGGCGGTGACCTGAACGTCTACCCGCGCCCCGACGATCCATTCGCACCCATTGGGCAGTCCGCTGCCAGCGATCAACTTGGATCGCTTTATGACACGAGCCTGGGGCTGAAAAACCTGTGGGAAGTCCTGTTAGGTCAAGCGCCCCAGTCTGCCTACAGCTATGTCTACGTCGGCATGGCGCAGACGCTCGACCAGATGTTCGTCAACCAGCCGCTGCTGACGAATCTCAAGCAGTTCCGCATTGCACACATCAACAGCGATTTCCCGGCTGACTATCCGGGCGACGCAGCCCGTGGCACGAGCGACCACGATCCGAATGTCGCGACCTTTGTATTCAATGTATTCAATGTAATCTGGCTGCCGCTGCTGGCAGCCCATGCACCGTGAACGAAGTTGGGATAGCGGATCGCGTCTAACCCACAAGGGCCAGAAAGTCTTTAGAACGATAGGACTGTTGTAACACACGTAACAGACCAGGCCTCCCGCATCGGGAGGCCTGGTCTCTTTCTACGGCAGATGTAGTATAATCTTATCCCAAATGTCCACTCCCGCTCCCATCGCCCCGCTGACCCTGGCCCGTCCCGGCAGCGGACGGATCATCCTGCGTTGCCTCGGCTACCTGCGCCCGCGCCGGCGCCTGGTGTTTGGCGCGTACGCCGTCGACGTGCTGGCCATCGGCCTGGGCCTGCTCAACCCCCAGCTGATGCGCTATGTCGTCGACCGGGGCATCGGCAACCACGATCTCCGCTTGCTCGGCCTGGCCGTGCTGGCCCTGCTGGTCATCAGCCTGCTGCGCGCCGGCCTGAGCTTCCTGCTCGGGCGCTTCACCGAGGTCGCTTCGCAGGGCGTGGCCTACGATCTGCGCAACGCGATCCATCAAAAGCTGTCTTCCCTCTCATTCGCCTATCTCGACCAGGCCCGCAGCGGGCAGTTGCTGGCCCGCGCGATCCAAGACGTGGACATCGTGCGCTTCCTGACCGGCCGGGCGCTGTTGCGGGCCATCGAGAGCGTGCTGCTGCTGGCGGCCACCGCCGTCGCGCTGGCGCTGATGAACCCGCGCCTGGCCGTGCTCGCCCTGCTGACGATGCCCTTCCTGGCCCAACGCGCGGTCTACTTCGGCAGCCGTTTCCGCCCCATCTCGCGCGCCATCCAGCAGCAGATCGCTGTGCTGACGGCGCTGCTCGAACAGAACCTGCGCGGCGCGCGCGTCGTCAAGGGCTTCGCCCAGGAAGACGCCGAGATCGCGCGCTTCGCGGCCCAGAATGATGCCTGGTTCGGCCTGGCGCGCCGCGCGGCCCGGCTGCAGGCCCTCAACCTCCCGCTGATGGACCTGATCGCTAACTTCAGCACGGTCGCCATCATCTGGTACGGCGGCACGCTGGTCATGCGCGGCGGGCTGACCCTGGGCGAGCTGGTGGCCTTCACCGCCTACCTCGCCCAGTTGGTCGGGCCGGTGCGCCGGCTGGGCAACGTCATCCCGGCAATAGCCCAGGCGGTCGCCAGCGGCGAGCGCATCTTCGAGATCCTCGACGCCCGCTCCGAGGTGCAGGACGAGCCGGGCGCGGCGCCGCTGCCCGCCGTGCGCGGCCAGGTGCGCTTCGAGCACGTCACCTTCAACTATGCGGGGCGCCAGGGCATCCTCGAGGACATCACGCTCGACGTCAAGCCGGGCCAGGTGGT
This sequence comes from Anaerolineales bacterium, assembly GCA_017882045.1. Lineage (GTDB taxonomy): Bacteria > Chloroflexota > Anaerolineae > CG2-30-64-16 > CG2-30-64-16 > JADGQF01. The sequence continues at coordinate 4,910 of JADGQF010000204.1, read as the reverse complement.
GGCGCTGATGGGCCCGACCGGTTCGGGGAAGTCAACAATCATCAACTTGATCCCGCGCTTCTACGATGCCAGCCAGGGGCGCATCACCATCGACGGGCACGACATTCGCCGGGTCACGCTTAACTCGCTGCGCGACCAGATCGGCATCGTGCTCCAGGGCACGACCCTGTTCGCCGCCACGATCCGCGAGAACATCGCCTTTGGCCGGCCCGGCGCGACGGACGCGGAGGTGCTGGCGGCCGCGCAGGCCGCCCAGGTGAATGAGTTCGTGGCCGGCCTCCCCGACGGCTATGAGACGCCGGTCGGTGAGCGCGGCGTAACGCTTTCCGGCGGCCAGAAGCAGCGCATCGCCATCGCGCGCGCCCTGCTCAAGGACCCGCGCATCCTGATCCTGGACGACGCGACCTCCAGCGTGGACACCGAGACCGAGCACCTGATCCAGCTCGCCCTGGAGCGCCTGATGCGCGGCCGCACCTCCTTCGTGATCGCCCAGCGCCTGAGCACCGTGCGCCTGGCCGACCTGATCCTCGTGCTCGACAAAGGCCGCATCCTGGCGCGCGGCACCCACGCCCAGCTCTTGCAGACCTGCCCGATGTACGCGGACATCGCGGCCCAATTTCTCTCGCGGAGCGTCGCATGACGGTTGGCGGACACAGTTCGTTAGGCGGGGCGGGCGGCGACAGCGGGCGGGCCTTCGACCCGCACATCCTCCGGCGCCTGCTGGCCTATCTCCGCCCGCACCGGCGGCGCATGGCCGCGGCGGTGGCCCTGATGGTCGTCGCCTCGGCGCTGGCCCTGCTCACCCCCTACCTGACAAAGGTCGCGATCGATGGTTACATCACTCACCACGACGCGGCCGGGCTGGCGCGCGTCTCCGCCCTGATGGCCGCAGCCTTCATCGGCGCCTACCTGGCGTCGGCCGGCCAGAGCTATCTGCTGGGCTGGGTGGCGCAACGCGTGCTCGCCACCATGCGCGACCAGCTTTTCCGCCACTTGCAGCGCCTCTCGCTCGGCTATCACGACACGCACATCGTCGGCGTGACCATCTCGCGCGTCATCAGCGACGTGTCGGTCATCAACGACTTGCTCTCGCAGGGCCTGCTGACCCTGGCCGGCAACAGCCTGCTGCTGATCGGCATCGTCGCGGTGATGATCTCGATGAGCCCGACCCTGGCGCTGCTGACCTTCAGCGTGCTGCCGGTCATGGTCGTCATCACCAATTTGTTCACCCGCCGGTCGCGCGTCGCCTTCCGCGAGACGCGCGCCCGCATCGCGGCCGTCATCGGCAACCTGGCCGAGAGTATCACCGGCATGCGCGTCATCCAGGCCTTCGCCCAGGAGGAGTCGTCCCTGGCGCGCTTTGAGGCCCTGAACAAGGCCAATCGCGAGGCCAACATCCGCGCCGTTTCGCTCAACTTCATCTTCAACCCCATCGTCGAGTTCCTGAGCATGGTCGCCACGGCCATCGTGCTCTGGTTCGGCGGCCTGGCGGTGACGCGCGGCGCGCTGACCCTCGGCATCATGGTCGCCTTCCTCTCCTACGTCTCGCGCTTCTTCGACCCCATTCAGGAGCTGAGCCAGCTGTATAGCACCATGCAGGCGGCCATGGCCGGCGGCGAGCGCGTGCTGGAGCTGCTGGATACGCAGCCCGACGTGGAGGATAAGCCTGGGGCGCGCCAGATGCCGCCCATCGCGGGCAAAGTCGAGCTGCGGGACGTCAGACTGGCTTACCGGGAAGGTGAGGAGGTGCTGCACGGGGTGAACCTGGTGATCGAGGCCGGGCAGACGGTCGCGCTGGTCGGGCCGACGGGCGCCGGGAAGACCTCAATCGCCAGCCTGGTCGCCCGTTTCTACGACGTGAGCGGGGGCGCGCTGCTGATCGACGGCATCGACGTGCGGGACGTGACACAGCAGTCGCTGCGCAGACAGATGGGCCTGGTGCCGCAGGAGCCGTTCCTGTTCCCCGGCAGCGTCGCCGACAATATCCGCTTCGGCTGCCTGGCGGCCAGCGAGACGGCGGTGGAGGGCGCGGCGCGCGCCGCCAACGCGCACGAGTTCATCAGCCTGCTGCCCGCCGGCTACCAGACAGAGATCCTCGAGGGTGGGGTGAACCTGTCGATGGGCCAGCGCCAGCTGATCTGCATCGCGCGCGCCGCGCTGGCCGATCCGCGCATCCTGATCCTGGACGAGGCCACTGCGAGCGTCGACACGATGACCGAGGCGCTGATCCAGGGTGCCATCGACCGCCTGCTGGCCGGCAGGACGGCGCTGGTGATTGCCCACCGCCTGAGCACCATCCGCAACGCCGGCCTGATCTGCGTGGTCGACGGCGGGCGCATCGTCGAAACCGGCCGCCACGCCGGGCTGCTGGCCCAGGGCGGCATGTACCGCGACCTCTACGCGCGCCAGTTCGTGGACCAGGGCGTCTGAGCGGCCGGCAACCTAGACCAGGTCGCTCATCAGCGTCATCGGTACCACCGACGCGCCGGCGATGCCGGGCCCGGTATGTACGCCCAGCACCGGCGAGATGCGCACCGTCTCCAGCCTGGCGATGTTCAGCCGCTGCTTGAGCAGGACCGTCAGGGCCTCGGCCTGGTCGGGCCAACGCCCGTGCTGCACGGAAACCCAGAGCGGCTCGTCGCCGTGCGTGGCGTGCAGGTAGTCGCCGATCGCGACCAGGGCGCGCGGGATGGTCCGGCTCTTGGCCTGGGTATTGTACTTGCCGTCGTGGTGATCGACATGGATGACGGGCTTGACGTTCAGCAGCATCCCGGCCAGCGCCGCCACCCGGCCGATGCGCCCACCGCGCGCCAGGTATTCCAGCGTCTCCAGCGTAAACACCACGTCTTGCCGGGCACGGATCTCCGCCAGGCGCTGCACGATGGCGTGCGGCGGCCAGCCCGCCCGGCAGGCCAGCGCGGCCGCCAGCACCTGGAAGCGCTCGCCGCCGGAGAGCGTCAGGGTGTCCCAGAGCATGACGTTGGCGGCGGGCCCGACTTCTTCCGCCCCCAGCCGCGCCGCATTGAGCGTGCCGCTCAGGCCCGACGAGATGTGGATCGACAGGATATCCGGATCGCCCGGGCCGCCCGGGCCGCTCGCGCCACCCGCCGGCCCGGCAGCCAGCGAGCGGTAGATGCCGGCGAACATGCCGCTGGAAGGCTGCGCCGTCGTCGGGATGGCCGGGTGCATGGCGCGCATCCGGTCGTAGAACTCATCCGCCGTGATCCGGCTCGGGTCAGTCTCCCCCTCAGGGAAGTGGATGGATAACTGCGCCAGCCTCACGCCCAACGCGCGCGCTTCTTCGGCCGTTATGTCGGCGCCGGAGTCCGTAACTATCTGCATTCGCCCCTGCTTTCCGCAAGACAATCGTGCGCCGCGTTCAGGTAGCGCCGCGCCGTCTCCACATCGCCCGCCAGCAAATAACTGGCCCCCAGGCGCGCCAGGCTCCTGACCTTGTCGGGCTGTTCGCTGCCGCCCAGGCGGGAAATCGTCGCCCGCAGCAGTTCCTTCTCGGACCCCAGGCGGCGGCCCGCGTCCGCGTCCACCACCTCTCCGTCGTCGGTCACGTTGTCCGGTTGCCCGCTCAGCCGGTGCCAGGCAGCCACTTCGCTCTCCGCCCGCACAGACCCCATTATCCCTTCTGCCCGATGGTCGCCGGCGTCACGCCGGACGCGGTCAACAGGTCGTGGCTGTTGAGCACCTCGTAGCCGATCTGGCGCAGGGCCATGAAATGCGTCTCACGGAAGATATCCGCCTTGATCACGTCCAGCTCGTGGCCGGCCGAAAGGCACGGGCTGGCCAGCACCCAGGTGCCGTCGGTCAGGCGCTGGTATTCGGGGGTCAGGTCGGCAACGTGCGCGCCGCCGTCGCGATTGGCCGCGGCCAGCACCAGGTCGCGCCGGCTGATGTGGCGGTTGCGCTCCAGCAGGACGACCACCTGCGTCCACCACCGCCCAATCGGGACGTCTTCCTTGAAGGAGGAGTTGCCGAGCTTGGGGGAGAAGCTGTTCTTGGAGTAGCGCTCCAGCCCTTCGAAGAAGAGGCAGGACGCGACGTGCTCCATCGGCTCGCAAGTGGAGAGGAGATTGATCCAGGTGGCCCCGAGCCGGTTGAGCAGCGAAACCGACTTCGGCGTATCGTGCGCGAGGATGCGCACGACGGCCGCGATCCGGATCGCCTCGTCATGATAGCCGGCATCGAAAAGCATGCACGAGCGGTGCAGAAAGCCGATCTGTCGTCGCAGTTGGTCCTTCAGTTGCTCGGGTGTTTGGACTGGCATTCTGCGCTGTCCCCCTGTTGGCAGATTTCCCTCAGGAGGAAAGTATAACCGATTTCGTGCTCCCAAGCACTTTTGGACTTTGGGCTCACTCCCCGTTCAGCCCTGGTCCGCCTCCGAGCGCCCGGTCTCGGGGCCGGCCGGCTCTACCGGGCTGGGCTCGCTCGCTGGGGCGGGCGCCGGCTTTTTTGCGCCCTCCGCTGGGCGGTTCACTTCCTTTTCGTACTCCTTCACTGCCTCGGCAAAGCGGCGCACCAGTGCCTTGCGCAGCGACCAGCCGCCGTTGCCCGACGCCTTCTGGGCCATTTGATCCGCCTTTCGCTTCATTTAGAATCTGTCCGAAAACCGGTAGGAGTTGACATACTACCACAAAGCCATAAACGGTGCATCACCACCGTCTCCTCTTCGCCAATCACTGCGAGGACTTCGTCGCCGCATGTCAGGTTCGGAGGCGGCCACGACCACGCGTGAAAGCCTCGCTGATTTCCTGGCGATGTGCTATGATACAGATGCGAAGCGGCCTATCCCATGGCTGACGAATGGCGGGGCAATATGGAAGATACCACCAAGTACCGGTTCGATCCCGTAGATCATCACTTCATGCGGCTTGCGCGGACGACTTTCGCCCGGAGAG
>JADGQF010000203.1 GCA_017882045.1 Anaerolineales bacterium | reverse complement strand
TGCCGAGATCGAGGCCATGAGGCGGCGGGCCTACTTCGAGAAGGTCGACGTGACCAAGTCGGCCGAGATCGATCCCTTCATCGCCAGCGTGGTCGAGCGCATGGGCAAGATCGACATCCTGGTGAACAACGCCGGCATCGGCACGCGTGGCCAATCGCTGGAGACCATTTCCGACGACGAATGGCACGAGTTCATCGACGGCATCCTGTCGACTCAGTTTTACGTGGCGCGGCCGGTGGCCAAGCACATGATCGCCCGCGGGCAGGGTGGGGTGATGGTGAACATGGCCTCAATCAACGCCTACATCATCTCGAACATTGCCCCACGCTACAACGTGCCCTACTGCGTGGCCAAGGCGGGCGTGGCGCACCTGACCCACGGCATGGCCACCAACTGGGCCAAGTACCATATCCGGGTGAACGGGATTGCGCCGGGCTTCATCCCGACCGAGATGGGCTCGACGTTGATGAAGTATCCCGACATCATGGCGCGCATGCTGGCCGGGCAGCCGATCGGGCGCTTCGGCAACCCGGAAGAGATCAAGGGCGTGGTCGTCTTTCTGGCCTCTGAGGCTTCTTCATACATGACGGGTAGCATCGTGGTCGTCGACGGCGGCGCCACCCTCTGGTAGGTCCATTCGTAGCGATCCGGGTCGAGCAGGCGTTGCTAGCGCCGCAGCGGTTTCCTCGTTGTTGAGGAGAAAGGAGGCACAAGCACAGTTCGATAGCACCCAGACTGCGAGATGCGATTGCAGGCGAATCGGGGGTCAGATTCTCGTTCCATACCCCAGTGTCACATCCTTATGGCCTGCAAAGGAGGCTGAGACATGCGCCCCAAGTGGTTCACGTTGGTTGCGCCGTTGATCGCGGCGACCCTCGCGCTGGTGAGTTGCGCGGCTCCGGCACCGACGCCCGTTGTGCAAGTGGTGACAAAGGAAGTGCCGAAGGAAGTGGTGGTCACCCAAGAGGTACCCAGGAAGTTGTCGTGACCAAGGAAGTGGTCAAGAAAGTCCCGAAAGCGCGGCCGAAAGTCACCATGTGGCTGGAAGGCACGTTCTTCGACTCGGGATCCCAGGCGCTGCTGAAATCCCAGGCACAGGACTATGCCCAACAGATGGGGTTCGATCTCGAGTACGTGCAGGACGCGACCGCGACGATGCAGCCCCGGGAAAACGCCGCGATCGAAAGCCAGAACCTGCCTGACGTGCTCTTTGCTGGCATGGACATGATGGCCAAAGCGCGGCGAAGCCGGACAGCTTGCCGACGTCACCGACCTGGTAGGCGAGCTAAATGGGACTATGGGCGGTTTCACCAAGGCGGTGCTCACTTCGGTTAGTTACGAAGGCAAGCAATACGCAGTGCCCTTCTACCTCTCCTCCGAGATGTTCTACGTTCGCCAGGACCTGATGGACTAAGGCGGCAGCAATTATCTCGACGGCTCCCATGCTAGTCATCTTCATCTTTCTGCAGAGATATGTGGTGCAAGGGTTGACCATGGGGGGCGTCAAAGGCTGAGCGCCGAGCCGGCGTCTGCTTTCGTGGGGGCGGCTCGACTCTTTGCAATCCGCCGATCTTCGGCAGCAACACCGAAACATCCTCCTGCCAACGAGCCTCGGCACATGTGCTTCGAGTCCTCCGCGCTTCGCGTCTCCCGTTTTCTTCACGTTTTCGTGGCTCAAGCGTCGCCCCTTGGCGGTCCAGGCATCCTGGCCGCACCCTGGCAGCCTGTCGCCGCGCGCTCTGCGTCCACGGGATGAAGCACTATCTGTTGCGCCCTAGTGTCATCGGACGCCCTGCACACTGCGTCCCGCCCCATGCCTGCTTGGCGTTACTCTGAACAGCCGCAACATGAATTCGCCCTGAAGCGGACGCCGCCAGCTTTGTTCACGCCACTATAGTGTGCTAGAATCAGACCGGTACCAGGATGAACGGCCCGACACGCTTCGCCCAGCCCCTGAGATCCCGTGAGGAGGCCCTGCACACGCAATGCATAACCAAGGCTCAAGCGCCAGCCTGATCGAGCTGGCCCTGATTATCGTCCTGATCGCCATCGTCGTACTGGCAATCTTGCTGATCGTTGGCGATGACCTCCGTATATGGATCGTGACGACTCTGCAAGGACTGCTCGGATCACACTGAACGCCACCTTCTGGCTGGCCCGGCTCCGGCAAGCCGGGCAGGCCTTCCTGGATCTGCTCTATCCACCGCGCTGTGCCGGATGCGGCCGCCTGGGCGCTCTATTTTGTGAGGCTTGCCAGGCCCAGGTCATACCCGTCACGCCGCCGGTTTGCATTCGCTGCGGCCGTCCGGATGTTGCGGGCGGCCTGTGTTCTGCCTGCCGCAGCACACCGTCAGCCCTCGACGGTGTCCTCTCCAGCGCGGTCTTTGCGCCTCCCCTCCGCACTGTGATTCACCAATTCAAATACCGGAACGAGCGCGCCCTGGCGGCGCCACTTGCGACGCGGCTGATCACGGCCTGGCGCGACGCCGGCCTGTCGGCCGACCTGATCGTCCCCGTTCCGTTGCACGCCAGCCGGGCATCCGAACGCGGCTATAATCAGTCTGCGCTGCTGGCTCACGGCCTGGGAAGTGCCGTGGGGGTGGTTGTGGCGGAAGACCTGTTAGTGCGCGAGCGAGCCACCCTCCCGCAGACGCGTCTGAATCGCCGAGAACGCAGCCAGAACGTGAGCGGGGCCTTTGCCTGCCGGAGGAACCTGCCGGGGATGCGCATCGTCCTGGTAGATGATGTCTGCACCACCGGGGCAACCCTGGAGGCGTGCGCGAAGGCCTTGCGCACTGCAGGGGCCGCTCACGTGCAAGGGCTCACTGTGGCCCGCCCCTTGTGGAGCGCAGGCACGGATGGCGTCGATCTCAGCTAGCGTGACCGCCCGGCGGTGCAGGGCCTGAAAAACACTGCCAGACCCGCGACGATCGCCGGCTTCCGTCAGCATATCCGTCAGCCTATCGTATCGCGAAAACCGATTGACTTTTGCTCCCCTCGACGCTACAATAAATTAGGATAGCGTGGGCGGAGATCAAGTCCACAACGCGGAAAGGAGACGCACCTATGCAACTCACAGTCACGGGCAAGAATCTCGAAGTTACTGACTCATTGCAGCAGTACGTAGAGAAAAAGGTCGGGCGGCTCGACCGTTATCTGCCGACTATCACCGATGCCCGGGTGGAACTTTCTGTGGAGAACACCCGCGCTGCGAAAGACCGCCAGGTCGCCCAGGTGACCTTACGCACCAAGCAAGCCATCCTGCGAGCAGAAGAGGCTTCGTCCGATATGTTCGCCTCGATCGACGCCGCACTGGACAAGGTGCAGCGGCAGATCGACCACTACAAGGGCAAGCGCTGGAGCAAGCGACTTGGAGGCAATGGAGAGGGTGCAGCCGAGGCTACCGAGGGCGAGGCGACGGAAGAGGAAACCGATGAAGGGTCGCGCATCTCCCGTGTCAAGCGGTTTGCCATGATCCCGATGGATGAGGAAGAGGCCGTCGACCAGATGGAGCTCCTGGGACACGACTTCTACGTGTTCTTTAACGTTAACCAGAACCAGATTAACGTGATTTACCGGCGACGCAGCGGCGACTACGGGCTGATCCAGCCCGAAATGCGCTGAGCCGGCGACGGCGCCAGATGGGCGATCGGTGCCCGGTTGGCCCATGAAGGAGCCTGTCCGCCGCTGAAGCTATAGGTTCGCTCTATCCGAGACCGGGTTTCCCCTGGCTCCGCGGGGCCTGGAAACCCGGTCGCTGGTTGCCAGGACAAGAAGACGCCGTGAAGCATATCCTGATTGTTTGCACCGCCAATATCTGCCGCTCGCCGATGGCCGCGGCATTGCTGCGCCAGCGTCTCGCCGGCCTGGGCTTGGCCGGGGAAGTCGAAGTGAAATCAGCCGGGGTGTTTGCCCAGGAAGGCCAGGAGGCCAGCCGCCCGGCGATCACTGTGCTGGAAGAGCGCAATGTGCCGCTCAGCGGACATCGTTCGCTGGCTGTCAGCCTTGAGCTCCTGGCAGAGGCGGATATCGTACTTGTGATGGAGGAGGCGCACCGCCGCTCTTTATTCTATCTCGCGCCCCAGCACCTCGGCAAGGTGTTTCTGCTCGCCGAAATGTCAGGGCGCCACAGCGATATCCCTGACCCATTTGGTGGCCCCGTGGAAGGCTACGTGCGCACGGCGGACCTATTAGACAAAATGCTAAAAGCGGGACTGCCCGCCATCCTCAAGCGTTTGCGCTTGAGCCTACCGGCAGAGGACGGCGAATCGGAAGGACACTAAATCGCCCGCCTGGATCCCTCAGTAGATCGGTGGCATTCAGGCAGGGCGCACGAGATACCAGTGTGGCATAAAGCCATAGTAGTACCCGAGCAAGAGCGCTAACTTCAACCCCAACCAACCGTCCTTATAGCCTCGCAGAGTTACATAGCGGCGCCAGAATTCGCGTAACAGGGGGCGGATAAACTTGTGCGGCCAGGGCTTGACGCCTCGCTTGCGCAGAATATCGGCCTCGTAGCGTGCGTAGCGCAGCTGCTTGGCGCGGAATTGTGCCCAACTGTCATAGTTGTAGTGGATCATGACATTCTGCAGCTTACCCTCGGGTCCGTCGAGCAAGACCACCTCGTGAACAGGCCGCGCCGGGTCATAACGGGCGCGCTCACGCCGCAGCAAACGTAGCTGGTAGTCAGGATAGAAGCCGCCGTAACGCACGCGCTGGCCGGCAATGTAGTTGTGCCGCGGGACCCACCAACCCACCTCGGCGCATTCGCAGACAACCTGTCGTACTTCGATGGCCAACTCCGGCGTGATGCGTTCGTCTGCGTCGACGAAAAAGACCCATTCGGCGTTGACAGTCTCCAGGGCAGCGTTGCGCTGCCCGGCAAAGTTGTCGAAGGGACGCTGTACAACGTATGCGCCGCCCGCTCGGGCGCGCTCCACCGTCCCATCGTCGCTGAACGAGTCCGACACCAACACGGCATCGGCAAATGAGAGCGTGTCCAGGCACGGACCGATGTGCTGGGCAACGTTCTTGGTGAGAACCACGGCAGCCAGCTGCACGCGGCCAGGCGGAACCGCGCCCGGTTCCATTGAACTCATTTGATTTCTCCCTGGACCCTAGAACGGAACATCTCGGCCACCTGGCGGGCGGCCGAGCAGCGCTGGTCCGCTTCGGCGGCGCTGATCGCGCCGCGCCCGTGCGCGGCGCGTGTGCGCCGGACCTCCACGGCCATACCCAGACGCACGATTTTCGACGACAGCCAGCGCCGGGCCGGCCCGTAGAAACGGGCGTAAAGCCGCTGCCGGCTGCGCCACAGGTCCAGCATCGAGCGGGCGCGAAACTGCTGCGTGCTGGCTCCAGCATGATGGATCACTAGCGCCGCAGGCACGCAATGGAAATTCCAGCCGGCCCGTTGCATACGCCAGCACCAATCCACTTCCTCGGCATACATGAAGTATCCTTCGTCGAGCAGGCCGGCTGCCTGGATGGCCTCGCGGCGCGCCATTAACGCCGCCCCCAGCACAAAATCGACCGCAAACGGCCGGCCGGAGTCGTAAGCGGCGCGTGCGTAACGACCGTTCAGGCGTGACTCAAGGAGCCGCCGCGGCCGAGGCGTGAACAGATCGAACCAGAGCTGGAACACGCCGGGGAAACGAAATGCGCCGTGCTGAAAGCGACCGTCGGGAAAGCGCAGCCGGGCGCCGGCGCCGCCGGCCGCGGGATGCGCCAGCAGGAAACGCGCCATCTGGCCGATGGCATCTCCCAGAGGTTCGGCATCAGAGTTGAGCAACATCACCAGGTCGGGAGTCTGGACCGGCGGCCCGCTGGCGGGCGATCCTCCGGCGGAAATACCGTCCACCGTCCCGCCGCCTGTTTGGGCGAGGAAGCCCAACGCCTGCAGCGCCAGGTTATTGCCGCCGGCAAAGCCCCTGTTCACCGGGCTGTTGATCAGCCGGACCTGGGGGAACTCTGCCGCCACCATGCCGGGGCTGCCGTCCGTGGAAGCATTATCAACCACCCAGACCGTTGCCTCCAGCTCGGGGCTGAGGACCAGGCTGGCGAAAGTCGCGCTCAGGCAAGCGCGCGTGAGGGAGCACGTGTTGTAGCTGACGACGACGACGGCAAGGCGAGGCACTGACATATCAGGGCGCGCCCACCAGCACCTGGATGCGATCCACCTGGTCGTTAGCGACCTCGACGGCCTCGTGTAGCAACCCACCCCACCAGAACTGCGTCCCAACCGGCGGCACACGATCGAACAGGATACAACCCGATACCTGGCCGCGGTGACCGGGCAACAGGTAATACTGTGTTGCCCCGTCGATCAGCCTTGCTTCCAAATCCTGTTTGCGGCCGATGGCCCAGCGGAAAGGAAAGTCCACCCCGGTCGTGTCAAAGTTGATGCCAAAACGCCAACTGCCATGCTGCTGGTACCAGGACTGCTCGTTTGCGCGCTGGGCCAGCGTATTACTGTTCTCGCTGAATTTGTAGAGCTGGCCGGGCCAGGGCCCCGAAGTACGGATCGGCACCGGACCGATATTGATGACAGTGGCGGTAAAACACAGGGTCTGGCCCAGGGGAACCGCCACCTGGCGGCTTTGCTCGCCCTGCCAGTTGATCTGTCCACCGGCCACGTCGGCGCGCGGCTTGCCGCCCTCTTTGATGGTCAGGGTAGAGGATACAACCACATGGTTGCCAACGCGGTCCTCGGCCTCCGCTTTGATCACATAGTCGCCATCCGGGGGAGGTTCGGCGTTGAGATCCACCCCGCCATCGTAGCTGTAGGCGTGGTATCCCACGTCGCCGGGTTCCGACGCTGTCGCCGTCGGGTCCTCGGCGATCGGATAACGCAGCCCCGCTTGCGACGGATCGCGTCCCGGCTTCTCGAGGAACACCTGAACTCGCTCGGCTTTCTTGGCCAGGGTGTAAGCGATCAACACCCGGTCGCCGATGCCGTCCTGGTTGGGCGTGAATTCTCTCGGGGTCACCGTGAAGTCGAGCAAGTCGGGCAGGGTAGTATCACCGCCCTTGAGCGTGATCTGGCCCTGCTCCTTCTGGCTGTGGCCCCCATCGTCGGTGGCCTCGACCAGCCAGGTGTATGCCCCATCCGGCAGCACCTGGCTGGTGACCAACTGCTGACCTCCCGCCACCTGGCGCACCTGCGGATCGGTGATCACCCCTCCCCAATAGACGTCGTATTTGCCCGGCGAACGCCGTTGATCCTTGCGGAAGTAATGCCGGCTGCCGCCGGCATCGATCACATAGATCGACACATTCGCCGCGCGCCCGACCGTGTAATAAATGTGCGTGACGTCGTCGACGCCGTCGGCGTTGGGTGAGATCGTGGCCGGCGTAACCTGCACCCCGCTTAGCAGGGGCCGCAAATAGGCACAGCCGCCGGCCAAGAGCGTCATGGCCAGCAACAACAGGGCAAGGATCAACCACCGGGCTTTTACCGGCACAGAATAGCCTCCAGAATGGGAAAATCGGCAGCGGGCAGATTCGCAGGTGCAGGAAGGCCGCGGCGAACCGGCCGGGCCAGTCTATCAAATCCGCCACGCATCGTCAAAGCGCGTGCGCGTGTGCTTCACTTCAGCGGCCCGAGGCGCACACGTTTGCCCGCCGGATTGCCCGCCACATCCATAATATCCAGGCCCGACGGCTCACGTGAATCATACACGGCCAGGGTGATGTAATATCCTCCGGCGGGCAGCCCGGCGGGCAGCGGGTAGCGCCCAAACACCGCCTGGCCCGGAGGCCAACGGGTGGCAGGGTAGTTATAGGTCGCAGGGCGACCGTCCCAGCCCTGGCCGGGTATTTCCTTTCCGGCCAGGTCTTCCACGCGCAGCGAGACCTGATAGTCACGGTCCAGGCCTTGCAACGCGCGCCAGTAGACGGCAATCAGCCCGTCGCGCGGTTGGTCCCACCCCAGGAGGGCCACCTGGTGGCCGAAATCAGCCGCCTGCTCATGTTCCGGCTGAGGGCCGGCCAGGTACTGCGCGCCGGGGCGTAGCTGCCAGTGCCGCACCTGGAGCCCCCAATAACCACGATTGAAAGGGATCTCCGTCCCTGCCCGGTCCAGCAAGTAAGGCACGACGCCCATCGGATCCATGGTGTCCGCCTGCCACTCCACCAACCAGACGCCGGACTTGCCGGCTAATGCCGGGCCGAGCTGCGTCCCAGCGTCGAATCCCAGCACGCGCGTCACGTCCAGCACGTCTATGTTGGGCAGTCGCACGACCGGGACCGAGGGCGCATAGTACTCCCAGGCCGGGTAAGCATGTCCTGACACTAACACGACCGCCTCATCTGGCGCCATCCGCCGGCTGACACTGCCAACCATTTCCCGCCACTGCGCCTTGGTGAAGGCCTTGTCAGTGAACCAATTATGCAGGCTGTGGTACGCAACGCCGGCCGTGAAGGCAATCACGGCGACGGCCAGGCACGGGCCAAGGATGCGCCGCGCGGCGCGCAGAGCCGTGATCCCCGGTCGCCGGTATCCCTTGCCCCGATACACCAGGGCGCCGGCCCCACCGGCCAGAAGCAGTAGATA
>JADGQF010000202.1 GCA_017882045.1 Anaerolineales bacterium | reverse complement strand
TCACGGGCAAGTCAGGATGTCGCCGTCCAAGGCGCCTGTGGCGACCGGCCCGCCGCGGTGCAAGCAGTGGTTCGCCACGGCATACCAGCCGCCCTTGTGGTGGAAGACACCCACCGAGAGCGCGCGGGCCTGGACGATCTTGCGCCCGCCCTCCTCGATATCGTCCACCTGCCCGACCACCACATCGCGGCTTCTCAAGGCCGCGGATTTGCCCATAGCTTCCGCAAAGGCCTCCTCTGCCAGGCCAGAGACCATGGCCCCGTCGACAGGCATGAGGGGATCGAAGGTCTCCGGCGCGCGCTCGTTGCCGTAGGCGCGCGATAGCATCTCGAGGATGACCATCAGCAACCTGCCCCAGGCTGCCTCGGCCCGGTCTTCCATGGTGTGGTCCGCGTCGTGCAGCTCGGAGTCCAACGCCTGGTCGATCGCACGCTGCATGAAGCCGACCATGCCGATGACGTAGCGCTCGGCGATGTAGATATTGAGATCGGCGCCATGCGAAGTGTGCGCCCGCCCGACGTAGTCGATATAGCTCGCGTAGTCGTCGTCGTAGACCCCTGAGGCGGAGCGCAGCCAGAAGTTGATCTGGAAGAGCAGGCGCTTCTCAACATGCTCCTGGTCTATCGTGCCGTCCGGCTTCAGGAGCACCTTACGCGTGGGCGGGTAGCGCAGCAACTGGTCATAAAAATCTGCCACAATGTTGGGCAGATGTTTCTCAATGATCGGGCAGGTCTGGGCGATGATCTCGGCATCGGCGCGGGTGAAGCCGACAAACTCGGCCATGTAGCGGAAATAGCGCCCTGCATCCTCCGCCCCGCGCTTGGCCATGACGGCCCGGGTGATGGGTGTGGCCATAGGACCGGCCTCCTGTAGGTTGTACCGCTCTTGATATACAACTTTTACCAGATTTGGCGGGGTGTGTCAAGCTGAAGGGGTTTTATATCAGCATATTATACTAATTTGCGGCAGCCAAAAGAAAACGGCGCCGGTGTTGGATCGGCGCCGCCTCTAGCTGCCAAATTAGCGGGTGCTCATCTGTACTCGTCGACCGCCTCGAACATGGCGATGATGTTCTCGGGCGGCACGTCCGGCATGATATTGTGTACGGTGTTGAAGACGAAACCGCCGCCGGGCGCGAAGATTTCGATATTGCGGCGCACGTGGTCCTTCACCTGCTCAGGCGTAGCGCCGGGCAGGATGTGCCGGGTGTCGCAGCCTCCACCCCAGAAGGTGATGTCCGAGCCGAACTCGCGCTTCAGGCGCTCCGGCTGCATGTCGCGCGACGTGATCTGAACCGGGTTGATGACATCGTAGCCGGCCTCGATCAGGTCCGGCATCAGCTTGTAGATCGAGCCGCAGGAGTGCAAGAACGTGCGCATCTGGCTGTGGTTGTGGACGTACTCGCAGAGTTGCGTGTGCCGCGGTTTGAACAGGCGCCGGTAGGTGGCCGGCGACATGAACGGCCCGCTGTCAGTCCCCAGGTCGTCGCCAAATCGCAGGATGTCGACCAGGTCGCCCACTGTCTCGCACACGATCTTCAGCGTCGCCAGGTGCCGCTCCATCAACGCGTCCAGCAGCCGCTCGACCTCAGCCGGGCAGGTGACCAGGTCCATCAGGAAGTTATCCAGCCGGCGTAAGAACGTCCCCCACTCGAACAGGTTGCAGCCGCAGACGATCATCAGCGCCCGGTCAGAGGTCTCTCGCAGGTGGAGCGCGGCCTGGCGCAGGCGGGGCCAGAAATCAGGGTCGCCGGCGTTATCCCAGGGGCTATGGGCCAGCCCCTGCCACAACACGCGGTTCATCTGCCGTCCCAGGTCGGCGTAGCTGTCGGGGTAGCCGTCGATCAGCGGCCAGACCGTCTCATCGAAGAAGTTGGCGCCGGACGGCATGCGCGCGATCACTTCCCCGTCGCGGCGCGCGACAAAGGAGTCATCCGGCTGGCGCTCGGGTCGGAACCAGGTCGGGAATTCGACCACCGTGCCGTCAAGCAGCGTGAAGGGGTACCAGGCGTCCGGCGCGGTGTTGAAGGCCCGGCCGATGTCCAGCACGTCGATACGGTAACGGTCCAGGATCTCAATCTCCGGCTGCGTCACCTGCTGCACCACGTCGTAGACGCGGTTGTGAGTATTGCCGAGCTGCAGGCGCTTGATCAGCCGGTCATAGGCGATGGCCGAGATGCCCGAGCTGGGTGTCGCACCCAGGTCGACGGGCACGCCGTCGGGCTCGACGTGGTCGATGGCTGCCAGGATACGTTCGCGCGAGTTCATTCTTCCCCCCTGCTCAGTCGCAGTGGAACACTTCTTCCATTGAGGCCCACCACTCGCCGGGTTGGCGGGTCGGTAGACCTTCCTGGCAGGGGTCAGTCAACTTCCACCATTCCTGGGTCACCGGGTCGGCGGCCATTTTGGCCATGTCGGCCTGGTAGTTGCTCCCCACGTACTCAAAATAGCCGAAAAGGTAGCCGTCCTTCAGATAGATGGAATAGTTGCGGATGTTGCAGTCGTGAATCATCTTCAGGACGCCCGGCCAGGCGGCAGCGTGGAGCCGCTTGTACTCTTCGAGTTTTTCCGGCCGGACCTTGATCACCGAGCCATAGCGTTGCATGGCGCCTCCCCTGCTTGACAGCCTTGACTGGTTTTGTGCGGATAGGTACTGTTATGGATAACACAAATGTATCCAGGAACCGGCTTCCTGTCAAGTTTAGGCAAAACCTGGCGGCCTCAGCCCGCCGCGCTATGCGCTCGCCGGCCGCGCCTGGCGCACGATGGCGCAGGCCTGGGCGGCCAGCCGCGTGATCTCGCCAAACTGCCCGCCCGAGATCAGCTTGCTCTCCACCATCCAGCTTCCCCCGCAGGCGTACACGCAGGGCAAGGCAAGGTAGGTGGCGAGGTTGGCCGAACTGACGCCGCCGGTGGCCACGAACTTCACATCCACAAAGGGCCCGCTGAGCGCCTTGAGCATGGCGACGCCGCCCAGCATCTCGCTGGGGAAGAACTTCAGCACTTTGAGCCGCTTCTTCAGCGCCGCACTGATCTCGGAAGCGGTGGCCACGCCCGGCAGAACGGGCAGGTCACGCGCCTGGCACCAGTCGACCAGCTCGGGATCGAAACCGGGCGCCACGATGAAGCGGGCGCCGGCTCGCACTGCCGTCTCCGCCTGCTCGATGGTCAGGACAGTGCCGGCGCCCAGCATCAGCTCGGGGCAGGCGCTCGACAGGCTCTGGATCGCCTGCGCGGCCGCGCCGGTGCGAAAGGTGATCTCGGCGCAGGGCAACCCGCCCGCGATCAGGGCCTTGCCGAGGGGCAGGGCATCCTCGGCCCGCTCAATCTTCACGATGGGAATGATCCCCAGGCGGCCCAGGGCAGCTAAGGTGTTCTCCACTGTCGTCCTCCTCAGGATCGCTCGTAGACTTGTGGGTTGGCGATGGCCGCGCGCCCGCCCTCGGGCATCCGGCCGGACAGTACCGCCAGCGCGTTCTGCGCCGCCTGCAGGCCCATTTTCAACGTGGTCTGTTGGGTCGCGGCGCCGGCGTGCGGCGTGGCGATGAAGTTGTCGAGGGCGACCAGCGACCGTGGTACGTCGCCGCTCTCCGCCAGCACGTCCGAAGCCGCGCCGGCCAGCCGCTTGTGCGTCAGCGCCTCATACAGCGCGGCGTCGTCTACCAGCCCGGCGCGGGCCGTGTTGATCAGCACGGCGGACGGCTTCATGCGCGCCAGCGCCTCTGCGCCGATCAGCCCGCGCGTTTCCGCCGTCTCGGGCATGTGCAGGCTGACTGCGTCGCTCTCCGCCAGCAGCTCCGCCAGGTCCCGCCGCTCGGCCCCCAGCCCGCCCAGGTCGGTCCCGGCCGGCAGGTAGGGATCGTAGTAGAGCACGCGCATGCCCAGGCACTCTCCCCGGCGCGCGACTTCCCGGCCGATCCTGCCCAGCCCGGCAATGCCCAGCGTGCTCCCGTCGAGCTCGAAGCCCGTCGTGCGGGTCCACTTGCCCGCTTTGGCCGCGCGGTCGTGGAAGGGGACGTTGCGCGCCAGCGCCAGCAACAGCGCGAGCGCCAGCTCGGCCACCGCCACGCTGTTCGCGCCGGGGGTGATGGTCACCACCACCCCGTGCCGGGTCGCCGCGGCCAGGTCGACCTTGTCGACCCCGACGCCGTAGCGCGAGACCACGCGCAGGTCGGGGGTCCCGTCGAACACCTCGGCCGTCATCTCGTCCAGTCCCAGGATCGCGCCTTCGGCCCCGGCCAGCCACTTTGCCAGCTCCGGCGCCGCCAGCGGCTGCTCGTTAGGGCTCTCGACCAGCTCATACCCCGCGTCGCGCAATATCTGCTTGTGCGGCCCTTCGCTCTTGCGAAACGAGCGCGCGCTGACCAAAATCTTCTTGGACATCGCCAATTCCCTTTCGCCCGGCTGCGTCGTGGGGTCCGCTAGCGGACGCTCTCGGCCAGGCGGGCCAGCTCTTGGAACAGTGCGCCTTCGATGGGTTGGTGGAAAACCTGGGCGATGACCTGGGTCCAACCGTAGAGGAAGTAGAGCCAGCCATCCTCCACACGCAGGCGGTGCGTCGTGCGCTGCGCCTCGGCCTGATGCATGAAGTCCAACTCGCCACGATAGTTGAGCTCCCAGGCAATGCCGTCCAGGGGGAACTGGCCGGCAGCCGTAACCGGCGAGCCGGGACGGTCCTTCCCCATGCCGGTCGCATTGATCACCAGGCTGCCCGGCGGGAGCGCGGCCATCGTCTCGTCGTTGCGCAGCGGGTCCTGGTTGCAGATGTACTCGAAGGCAATGTCGCTGCCCACCTGCCCCACCAACGTCCGCAGGGAGTCCAGCCGGCCGGCGGAGCGGTTGACGGCAGTGAAACGGCGCGGCCGATCTACCGCCTGGGGCTTGCTGATCAGGTGCAGCGCGATGGCCACCGCCGCGCCCCCCGCGCCCAGGCAGAGCACCTCCCCGCCGGTGCGTGCGAAATAGCCTTCACCCAGCATGGCATCCAGGCTGCCGCCCGCCGTCAGTGGGTCCTTGGCGTGCCCTTCGAGCCTGCCCTCGAGGCCGCCCTCGGCCTTGGAGATGCACGACACTTCCTCGCATAGCGCAGCGTAGGGATCGAGGTAGTCGAACAAATCGCGGGCCGCCGTGATGACGTCGAGCTTGTGCGTGGTCACCAGGCCGCCCAGCGACAGCGGGTCGTATTTGATCTGCGCAACGGCCTGGCGGTAAGCCTCGGGCCGGTCGTGCAGCTTAAGATCCATCCCTTCCAACACCACCTCAGGCCGGCCCAGTGCCGCGGCCCACAGCGGGAAGATCTTCCTGATGGATGACCTGCCCGTAGTAACGCCGATGAAATAGAAAGTGGGCTCTTGTTTCGTAATGATCGCAAATTCGGGCGCCGAGGCCGGTTCTGGCATAGTGCCGATCTCCTGGGTGGTCAACGCTGCTCCGGTGGCAGCCAACGCAGGTTGTCGACAATCGCCGGCCGGCCGCCCTGCTCGACGATCAGCTTGCGGAAGCCCTGTTTCTCGATGCTCCCGTAGTCGTGTCCGGCATGGGCCGGGTAAACGAAGAAGGTCACCAGGTCAGCCTCCGACCCGGTGTTGACCGAGCGGTGCGCCCAACGGGGGGGCACGTAGAGCACTTTGCCCGCCCGCAACTCCTCGACTGCCCACACCCCTTCGGGCGTCTCCATCACCATCACGCCCTGGCCGGCGAGGCAGTAGTAGACCTCAGCCGTCGCGATCTCGGCATGGAAATGCCCCTTGGTCATGAAGTACTCGTCGCCCACCTTGCCCGGGTGCACGATCGAGATGCCGTGCAGCAGCTCCCCGGCATTCTCGGGCACCTGTTCCTCGTAGACCTCGTAAAGCAGCGCATCCCCGCCGGCCAACAAAGCGACGTATGTCTGCTCGTCGGCATATTGCCCACGCATGGATGACAGCCGGCGCGTGATGTGGTTTGAGTAGGTCGAAGGAATGCCGCCCGGCAGCGCGATGTCGAACGTAAACGGCTGATTATCCATTCAGTACCTCGCTCAGGCGGACCGGACGCTCCTCGAGAAAGGAACGCGTGCCCGCAAGGACGCCCGCCACCGCCCAGCGGCCATCCTCGCCGCCGACGCTGGCTGGACGCCCACATTGGATGCAGTCGATAAAGTGTTGCATTTCACGAATGTAGGCCCAGGCAAAGCGTTGGGGCCAGGTGCGGAAAACTGGCGTCACCAGGCCGTGCTCGCGATCGGTGCAGACCACCACTGCCTGTCCCTGCATGCTGCCGATCTGCATGATCCCGCGCTCGCCTATGATCTCGACGCGTGCGTCATAGCCGTAGTCGCACGGGCAAATGCCGGCAATGCTGCCCAGCCCGCCGCTCTCGAAGCGGATGTCGACCAGCACGTTGTCGTAGAAGTGGGCGGTGTCCACGCCTCGCGCCGGCCCCTTGAAATTCGCCACCTCGGTGTACACCCGCTCGAGGTTCGCGCCCATCAGCCAGCGCACGCAGTCCCAGTCATGGCTGTTGACCTCCGCCAGCATGCCATTGGAGGTGCTCAGGTCACGCGCCCAGGCCGGCGGCAAGCCCGGCCCGTGGGTGAGCGACTTGATCATCATTGGCCGGCCGATCTCGCCGGTCTGGATGCGCTCGGCTGCGGCGGCGAATTCGGGATCGAAGCGGCGCATGAAACCGAGTTGGAGGATCACGCCCGCGCGCTGCGCTGCGCCTATGATCGCGTCACACTCCGCCAGGCTCAACGCCATCGGCTTTTCGAGGAAGATGTGTTTCCCCGCCTGCGCCGCCTGCACCGCCAACGCCTGATGCGTGAACGTCGGCGTGGTAATGACGACTGCCTCGAACTGCGCGTCCTCGAGCGCGGCCTCCAGGCTGCCAAAAGTGGCCTCCGCCTCGAGACCGAGCTCCTGTGCCGTTCCCAGCCTGCTCTCGGGCACGGCGTCCACGATGGCCGCCAACCGTGCGCCGGGGATGTAATGGGCCAGTGAATTGGCGTGCACTTTGCCGGCGCGTCCTGCCCCCACCAGGCAGACGCGGATCGATGCTGACATCTAATTCTCCGATCGACGAAACGCAAGCGAAGCCGTATGCGTAGCCGTAAACGTGATTAGGTTAGCTTGAGCGGAATGCCTCGCACAATACTTTCTGCCAGCCGATGTAGCGGGCAGCCAGTTCCCGGTAGACCGGCCCCCGGTCGGGCTGAGGCAGGATCGGTGCGCCGCGCAGTTCCGCCGCGGCCGCGGCCGCGCTTGCCAGGTCGGCGTACAGCCCCACCGCGTATCCTCCTATCAGCGCGCTGCCCCAGGTGGCAAACTCGGAGCGCTGCAGCCGCTGGTAGGGCACGCCCAGCACGTCCGCCTTGATCTGGTTCCAGCGATCGCTGCGTGCCCCGCCGCCGATGGCGCGCGCCTCGACGAGTGCCAGGTTCGGGATCAGTTTACAGAGGATCCCCAGGTAATAGGCGTATTCGAAGGCGATGCTTTCGAGGATCGCCCGGAAGAAATGGGCCTGCGTGTGCCCCCACGAGAACCCCACCCAGGCCCCGCGCATGGCAGGCTCAGCCGGGCAAATCCTCCCGCCCAGGTGCGGCGAGAAGAACAGGCCATCCGCGCCGGGCGCCACCTGCGCCGCTGCCTCGCACATCCGCTCGTACAGATCCTCGCCGGATGGCTGCGTCTCGCCCTGTCTGGTGTTGTAGAACTGGTCGCGATACCAGCGCAGCGCCAGCCCGCCGCCTCCTATGTAGGCCAGCGGGTTCCAGAGGCCGGGGATGACCGAGCGCATGCAGAGCAGGGCCCGGTTCTCGACGTCGGCGACGAACTGATCCGTGCAGCCGGCCAACACCGAGGCGGTGCCGGCGGTGTCGAACAGCATACCCGGCCGCACGATGCCCGCACCCAGCGCGCCCGCGGCCGTGTCGCCGGCCCCCGCCGCGATGGGTGTGCCCGGCGCCAGCCCGAAATCCGCCGCGGCCGCCGGCGTGACCGCGCCCACCACTTCCCAGGGCGGGACGATGCGCGGCAGTTTGGCCGCGTCGACGCCCAGGAGCCCGCACAATTCGGCCGACCACGTCCCGGCGCGCGCGTCACTCAGGGCCGAGAAGTGGATGAAGGTGTAGTCGATGAAGGCCTGCTCGGCCGGCAGTCCGGCCATCCTGCCCGCCACGATCCCGGCCGGCATCAGAAACTTCGCGACCCGCGCATAGCTTTCCGGGGCCTCGTCCCGCCACCAGAGGATCTTCGGCCCGTGGTCGCAGGTGGGCGGGCAGCCGGTCAGGCGCGTGATCCGCTCGCCGTGCTCCCGCTCCAGTTGCTCGATGTAGGGGCGGCAGCGCATGTCCAACCAGGAGTCGAAGCGCGTGGCCGGCCGGAAGTCCTCGTCGATCGAGCCCACGCCGGCCATCTGGCTATCAAAGGCACTCGCCGCCACGTCCCGCGCGTCGATCCCACTGGCGGCCACGCAGCGGCTGACTGCTTGCGCCGCCGAGCGATAGAAGTCGTCGTTCTCCTGCTCGACCACGCCCGGCTTCGGGTAGTAGAGCGGCACCTCGACCGTGGCATCCGCCAGCTGCGCGCCGTC
>JADGQF010000201.1 GCA_017882045.1 Anaerolineales bacterium | reverse complement strand
CTGATGCTTGCTCTGCTTGAACATCATCACGCAGTCCGGCCAGAAAGCCGTGATCGGCTTCAGGTCAGGCTTGGCCACAGGCACGGGCACTACGCCGTACTGCAGGTCAGGCGCATTCTTCTTTAACAGTGTGGGGAACCAGGAGCCCGTGATCAGCATGGCGAGCTTGCCGGCGTAGAACAGCGGCTGTAGGTCCTCATCTCGCCCTGCCGTGGCGATGTCGGCGTTCGTTACCTTGTATTTCTGCGCCAGATCCACCAGGTACTGGGTGGCCTGGACGCTCTCGGGGGTGTTGAGGCGGCTCTTGCCGTTCGCATCCCACAGGCTGACGTTCTTGTCCGCGCCGTTGGCGCCCAGCCAGGCGTACCAGAAGTAGTCCATGTCGTCGGACTTGCGGGAGAAGGTCATGCCGTAGCCGAACACATTCGGCGGGTTGTGCAGCTTGACCGCCGCCTTGATGACGTCATCCCAGGTCTGTGGTTTGCTGAGTCCCGCCGCGTCGAACAGGTCCTTGCGATAGTACATGGCCCGTGGATCGAGGAAATAGGGCAGCGCCATCAAACTGCCCTTGACCGTGAAAGCCTTCAGGCCCGAGGGCACGAAGTTGGCCAGGAAGTCCTTGGACAGGATGCCGTCCAGCGGCTGGACCTCGTTGATGCCGGCCCATTCGCCGAGCCACTGTGCGTTGCCGTTGGCCAGGTCGGGCGGCTGGCCCCCGCTGATCTGCGTGACCAGGGTGTCGTGCCCGTTCGCCCAGCTATATACGTCGAGCTTGGCCTCGATCTGGTCCTGGCTCTTATTGAAAGCGTCGACCAGGGTCTGTGTGTCCGGCTTCATCTTCTCATCGTAGTCCATCACCACCAGGCGCAGCGGCACCTTGCCGGTGGCCGGGGCTGCTGGGGCCGTGGTGGGAGCGGGCGCCGCCGACGCACTGGTCGCGACGGGCGCGGCCGGCGCGCTGGCCGGGGCCGTGGCGGGCACGCACTGGGTCGCCACCAGGCTGACGCCGCCGAGCGCGATCAGCCGCAACATCTCTCGGCGGCTGATCTTCCGTGAGACACTTGGATTGTCTGCCATGACGTCCTCCCTCTGTGGAAAGAATGCATGAACTGCATGCTATGACACGGCCGCAAGTGGCCGGATGGTCCGCAGGGCCGCCCCTAGGCGTGCGCGAGGATGAGCTCGTCGATGTCCGCTGCCAGCGGCTGGGCTCCCCCTTCGGTGATGACGTAGCCCGTCTCGAACCTGGCGCCGGGTACGTCCGCCATGCCGAACAGGCTGATGTCGACGCATACCGTCATGTTTGGCTCCAGCACGGCGTCGCTGCGCGGGCCGAAGAATGGTCCCTCCGCCTCATACAGGCCGACCGTGTGGATATAGGGCACCAGCATGTAGGGCGCATAGCCGCGGCCGAGCAAGAACTCGCGCACCGGCGCGTCCATCTGCTTGCCGTTCCGGCCCGGCACTAACTGCTCGCGTGCGATCTTGAAAGCCTGCGCAATGTCGCTGAGCACCCGCCGCTGCGCCTCCGTGCCGGCGCCGCCCACCACGGTCGTATCGCCGACCGATGACGCGTAGCCCCCGCACCTGGGGCTGATGCTGAACATCACCACTTCGCCGCCGGCCAGTTTCTTGCCGGTCGGCGTGGGCACCACTCCGGCGCTGCGCGGCCCGGAGCCGACGATGGTTCGGTAGCCGAAACCGGTGCAGCCCAGGGCGCGCGCCGCCGCTTCCCCGGCTGCCGCGATCTCGTGCTCGCTCGCCCCCGCCGCCACCCTGCCCGACATGCTGGGCAGGGTCTTGGCTGCGATCGCGAAAGCCTGCCTGATCAGCGCGATCTCGGCCTCGCTCTTGATCGTGCGAAACTGCTCGTAGGGCTCGGTGATGTCTACCAACTCGACGTCCGTCAGTTGCTCGCACAACTGGACATACAGGTTGTGGGGCATCACGCCCAGGCCCACCACGCCCAGCCGGCGCAGCCGGGACCCCCCGAGTTCCTCGGCCAGCACCTCACGCAGCGAAAGGATGCGCGCGTAGGGGTATTCCTCGTCGGGCACCATGAAGACGGGCACATTGTACGTCTTGTGAACCGCCGCGTCCAGCCTGGCGAAAGGCTCCGATTCCGGCCCGCCCAGGATCGACGGCTCACCCTCCAGGGGCACCAGTACCGCCCCCGACTCGAATTGCGGCAGCCAGTTAGACAGGTAATAGCCGTTGGCCGAGCGCAGCTCATCGTAATACACGACGGCCGCGTCTAGCCCGCGCTGCCGCAGCAGTGCCTGGGTCTTCTCCACTCGTTTTCTGAACTCACCGGCCGGGATTTCCATCTGCAACCTCCTTGTTGTGGGCCACAAAGTCCTTCATGCTCCAGAAGGCGGCCCCATCGGCGCGCAGGCGGGCCAAAAGCTCGTCCAGTGCGGCTAGGTGCGGCTGCCCGCTGTTCTTCCACAGCCATTCGGCGATCTCCAGGCGGCCCTCGCCGAAGACCAGCTCATGCGGCGTGGGCACGAATTCCCAGGGATGCAGGTAAAGGCAAACGAAGTGTGGCAGGCCCCGCGCGCGCAGGTAATCACCCATGCGGTCGACGCGCTGCTTGAACCGGGCGCCCCCTTCCAGCCGCAGCAGGGGCCAGCCGTCGCGCTCGCGCAAGAATTCGGCGCCGGGATCGTTCAGGGGGGCGGTGAAATCCGCGAAGGTCGGCAGCTCGAGCAGGGGCAGGTCGCCGGCCTCGCGCCAGTCATCCCTGGATGGGTGATAGGGCGCCAAACGATTGGCGTAGAAATAGGTGGGGTAGCTGCTGTCGGCCACGTAGCCGAGGCGCAGCAGGGTGGCGATCACCTGGTTGCTGCTCTGCAGACGGGGACAGCGAAACGACACCGGGCGGACGCCGGCGGCTCCGGCCACGATGTCCGTCGCTAACTCCAGCCGGTGGTCGATCTCTTCGGGCAGCAATGTGAAGAGCCCGGGGGTATCGGAGTTGGCTTCGCCGAGAAACTCGTGATGCAGGCCATGGCAGCCGATCTCGTGGCCCTCAGCCAGTACTCTCTGCAGCGCGTCCGGGCAGGCCTGTGCGGCATCGGCGGTGAACACGAACGTGGCCGGGACCGCGTGACGCGCCAGGACTCCCAGGATGCGCGGCGTGCCCTGCTCTATCCCAGCATAGGTCTGCCCCCAATTCCCCAGGTCCGTCTCCATGTCGAAGCTGATGATGACGTCAGGCGGTTGATCGATCACGCTTTTGCCTCCATGCCGTGGGCCGGGCCTGCCCACGCTCCTCACTCGACGGCGCGGCCCCCGTACTTCTCGGCCGCGGCCATGAACTGCAACAGGTTGCGCTCGGTCCTCTCCGGCAGGGGCGAGGAGAACGGGAACGCGGTGGGACAGAGGATGAACGGCGCACGGCCGCCCACCGCCTCCACCGCCTCGGCCACCAGCCGCTCGATCTTCTGCGGCTCGGCGCGCTCCAGGTCATCCAACTGGATATTACCCATCAAGATCAGGTTGTGTCCGGCGCGATCTGCCAGTTGCCGGAGCGTGATATCGCCGCTCGGCGGCGCCTCGCACGGATCGGTCATGTCGACGCCCAGCATCAGGAAATCATCCAGGATTCGGGCGATCGGCCCGTGGCAGTGATAGCGCACGAACGCCCCGTAGCGATGGATGAGGTCGATCAATGGGCGGTCGTAGGCCACAACCGCCTTGCGGAAGAAGGCCGGCGACATTACGGGCGGAGCAGCGTATTCGGGGCCGAAGATCCTGAAGACAGGGCCAAAACCAGCGCGCAGCAGAGACTCCACATAGCCAAGCAGCAACTCGGACATCCGGGCGAGCAGCGCGTCGATCTGAGCCGGGGCCTGCAGGGTGCGCACCATAAAATCTTCGTAAGACATGTTTTCGACGACGAGACACAGCGCATCCGGCAGTTCAACTTCCATCAAGCCGCGCTCGCCCAGCGCCCGGCGCGTCTGTTCGAAAACCTGAATCGGGGGCGGCTCGGGGACGAACTGCATCGATAGAAAACGGTCAATGTCCTCATCGGTCTTGATCAGCAGATTGTGGCGCCACAACGTGTGGACCCCGTCATTCTCGGTGTAGTGTGCGGTGAGGTCGCCGCGCGGCGTGCGGAGCGTATACTCGTAATGTGTGGCCGCACCGCCGCGGTAAGTGTGCTGTTGGAGCATGCCGGGATCGCCGGCGCCCAACACCCCCGTACACCCGAAAGAGGCATAATACGAGAGGTGAAGCGCGAAGATGTGTTCGCGCCGGTCGGTGTATGCCAGCAGGCGCTGGAAGGACGGGTCAAGTGCCATCCAGGGATGGCTGTAGCGATCTACCCCGTAGGTCGTCGCGGGAACGTAATCCAGGCGGCGTTCCCGCAGCAACGTCGACAGGTCAGCCCGACGCGATGTCTGTAGCTCAGGGACACTCATTGTCAACCCCCTGCCTCGCCGGAGGGCGTATGGTTTCACAGCCGCGCATGGATCGATGACGACGAACATCTGTTGACTTTTGTCTGGGGAAATGATACACTCACATTCATCTGGACGCAAGCGGGCTGTTCTAGTAGCAGTGAGTGTCTTTCGAGCCCATTCGATCCAGCAACAAGTCGCGAGGTGTCGGCCTGGGTATCCCTCCACCAGACTTTTCTTCTAGACCCTCTCTCTTGCCGATCCGTTGGTTCTCAGACAGCCTATCAAGAACCGGCCAGGGGCTTGCGACTTCTTCTTCAGGTGGCGTCTCGGGGTTCAGTCCCCGAGAGGACAGGCGATACCAGATTCACCGGCCAAGGAAAGGAGGCAGTTCGGCCGGAGTTGAACGTCTGAGGTTGTTGTGTTTTCACTGTCTGAATCCACATGCTCAGGAGATCAGCCATGGTAACCAATGAAGGAGAGACAATTCAGAGGGCTCTGCTCGAGGAGCTCAGGCAAAGACGCATCTCGCGCCGCCGGTTCATCCAGAACACGATCGCAGCCGGCCTGAGTGTGGCCGGCGTAGGCGTGCTCGCCGGCTGTGGCGCTCCAGCGGCGGCGCCGGCCGCGCCCGCGGCGCCGGCAGCGACGACCGCGGCTGCTGGCGCGCCCGCAGCCCCGACCGCGGCTGCCGCGGCCAGCACTCGCCCGTTAACTCCGACGTTTTACGATTGGATTGACAACCTGCATCCCAGCATCAAAACGGTCGTCAATCCCAAGTTCCCCGGCCTGAACTTCCAAATCGCGCCCACGCAGGGCTTCGACATTGCGCGCTTCGTTGCGGAAGGCAAGGCCGGCCAGAGCACCTGGGACATTTACGTGGGCATGACCCCGTTCATCGAGATGTCCAGCCTGATCCAAGCCGGCGTCATCGAGCCCTGGGACCCATACCTTCCCGCGGGTCTCGTCGACGACCTGATCCCGGCCATCCGTGACGAGTGCACGGTCAACGGCAAGCTCTACTCCTGGCCGTTTCTCCTCGACGTCATCATCGAGGCGCAGAACAACCGCCTGATCAGCGCGGCAGGCCTGCCTGACAAGATTCCGGCCGACTGGGATGAGTATCTGGCCAACGCCAAGACCGTGATCGATAAGAACGCGGCCAAGTACGGCTGCACCTTCGATGCGCACGGCTGGCGTTCCCTGGTCCCCATCACCCACAGCATCAGTACCAAGTGCTATTACAACCTTGCGGGTGACACGACCGGCGTACCCCTGTTCGACTTCACCAGCGACCCTGCCGTCCAGGCCTTGCAGATCATGAAGCAGATGGTGGACCTGTCGTCGGCGAACGCTCTGCAACCCGGCGCTACGGATGCCGGCGTCAATCAGACGCCCGATGAGATCGCCTTCGCGGCGGAAACCGTGCCCTACTACATCAAATACGAAAATGCTCCGCTGCGTATGGCCGAAAAGTGGAAAGACCCGGCGGCATTCCGCATGGGCGCGCTGCCCAAGGCCAAGGGCGGCGAAGGCTCGACGGCGTTCTGGACGACCGGTGCCTGCCTCTTCAAGTACGGTCAGAACAAAGCGAAGGCTGCCGAGTACCTGAAGGCCTTGGTCTACGAGCCGGCGATCTGGAAGGATTCGATCGCGGGCTCGGCAGCCGGGCATCCCGGGCAGCTGCCGCCCTACAAGTCGATCTACGACGCCTGGAAGGCGACCCCGCCCGACTGGCTCACGAAACAGACCTGGGTACCGCTGGTGCGCGGCCAGCTTGACGTCGCCAAGGCCATCCCGAACCACGCATTCGGCTTGCAGCAGTTCGTCATCGGCCAACCCCTCTGGGAGGCATACCTGAAGGGCGACGAAAAGGATCCCAAGAAGGCCATGCAGGCGGCCAAGGACGCCGTGGTCGCCGAGATCAAGAAGGCTGGCTGCTGCGGCATCAGCTAGGCGAGGCTTCGAAACCGCACGGCTGGGATGGTACACCCGCGCAGCGCGCGCCATCCCAGCCGTTATTTGGTGCGCGGCCGCGATCTTTCGGGCATGGAAATCGTGCTCACAATGAAGCGCAAGGGGCTAAGCATGCGTAGCACCACCATGACAAGGCCAGTTGCCAGGCGAGGGCGTTCCTTGCAGGTCAGGTTACGAGACTGGGGCAACTGGGTCTATCTCATCCCCGGCCTGTTTTTCTTCCTCGTCTACATGGCCTATCCGATCCTCAAGGTCATCTGGATGAGCTTCACCGACTATCAGTACCTGTCGAGGGTACCCGCCAAATTCGTCGGGCTTAAGAACTTCATCGACGTCCTTGCAGATCCGGTTTTTCGGACGGGCATGCTCAGGGCGGCCACATTCACCGCCATTTTCTTGCCGGGAGTAATCTTCATTCCGTTGTTAGTGGCAGTGCTGGTAGACCGCGTCAAGAATCCGAAGTTGTCGACCGTTTACCGGCTGATCCTGCTGATCCCGGCAGTCATCCCGGGCGCAATGATCTTTGTGCTCTGGCGCTGGCTGTACGACTACGAGATCGGTCCGATCAACGTTATCCTGGTGAATTATCTTCATCTATTCACCGCCCGCAATGCGCCCCAGTGGGTCGGCGTTTCAAACTTGGCCGTGCCTGCCGTTGCCTTTGTCGAGATCTGGTGGGGCCTGGGCTATCACACGATGTTCTTCCTGGCAGGCCTCGCCGCCATCCCGGGCGAGATCTTCGAGGCGGCCAGGGTGGACGGCGCCAACGAGTGGCAGATGTTCTGGCACGTGACCGTACCGCGTTTACGCCCCATCCTGTTGATCCTGGTCGTGCTGCGCTTCGGGACGGCCATGGCTGTGATCGATGATTTTCTGATCATGGGCGGCCTGAACCGCGCGATGCCCACCTACACCTGGACCGTCTACATGTGGCACCTGGCATTCCAGATCGGCAACTGGCCGCAAGGCTATGCCGCGGCGATTGGTTGGCTTGGCGCAGTCGCCATGCTGGTTGTCGTGGCGGCCCTCTTCTGGGTCTTCAGGAATCGAGACTAGGAGCGCTATCATGGCTGACACGAACGCATATCTTGCCCGTGCACCGCGTCGCAAACGCCGGATTCGCTGGAGCGGCGTGCTGCTGCATGGCACGATCATCTTCTTTTGCCTGGTTATCCTGGTACCGATCGCCTGGGTGCTGCTGCTGTCGATCAAGTCGCTGCGAGACGCCTACACGGGAACGCTGTGGCCCGAGCACTTCGACTTCACCCACTATGCCTACGTCTTTGTACATATGCCGCAGGCCCTGCGCAACTTCGCCAACAGCATCATTGTGACGCTCTCCACCGTGGTCATCACCAGTATCATCGCTGTCCTGGCAGGCTACGCGCTGGTACACCTGCGCACGCCGGGGCGCGCGGTCGTGTTCACCGTGCTGGTGGCGACCCTGTTCTTTCCGACACGCCTGGTATCCCTGATCGGCATATTCCAGATCCAGAACTCCCTGCACCTGATCAACACGCTCCCCGGCCTGATTCTGCCTTACGTGACCCTCAACCTGGCGCTGAGCATCATGATCATGCGCGGCATCTTCGAACAGATCTCGCCGGAAATGGTCGACGCGGCGCACATCGACGGCGCCAGTTCGTGGCGCACGCTGCGGGAGATCCTTTTGCCCCTGGCCACCAACGGTATCGTAGTCTTGGTCATTATCAACTTCGTGTCGGCCTGGGGCGAGTATCTCCTGGCCGTCACCCTCACCAACGACCAGTCGGTACGGACTTTCCCGGTGGTGCTGGTGACAACCTTCGGCGGCTTTGGCGAGTGGGCCTTCCCGCGCGTGGCTGCAATGTATATCATGGCCATCACGCCGGGCATCCTCACGTTTGCGTTTGCTCAGCGCTGGTACATGAAGGGCCTCATGGAGGGCGCGCTGAAACTGTGAGAGCGGCGCGGCGCAATAGTGGATCGTAGATAAACCAGACCCGGCAGGCCTCTGCCGGGTCTGGTAATTCCTGCGTTGGGAATCAGAATCGTTCAGGCGGGACAGGCCAAGCCCATAGGCTACAGCACCAGTAGCTCACGGCGGCAGTTCGAGAAGTGTTCTATGCCATCGTGCGTGACGCGCACGCCGTCTTCCCAGCGGGCGCCATAATCAGGCGTGTAGAGGAACGAATCGACCTGAAACGTGCAGTTCTCTTGCAGCACGTAGTCTGAGTTTGTCTCCATCCAGGGATGCTCGCATTCCATCAGACCCAGGCCGTGGCAGGGGCCATAGAGGAGCGTGTCCCCATAACCACGTT
>JADGQF010000004.1 GCA_017882045.1 Anaerolineales bacterium | reverse complement strand
CCTGGCGGGTTCCTATTACGTCGAGCACCTGACAGACGAGATCGAGCAGCGGGCCAATGAGTACATCCAGAAGATTGAAGCGATGGGCGGGGCGCGCAAGGCCATCGAGGCAGGCTACATCCAGGGCGAGATCCAGGAAGCGGCCTATGCCGCGTTGCTGGCCATCGAGAGCGGCGAGCAGGTGGTGGTGGGCGTCAACAAGTTCCAGGACGCTCACGGTCCCGCGCCGGCTGACCTGCTTCGAATGGACGAAACCGTGCAAGCCGAGCAGGTCGGGCGCGTCCAGGCGCTGCGTGCCCGGCGCGATGCAGGTCAGGTGGCCGGCCTGCTTGCCCGTATCCGCTCTGCTGCCCAGGCGCCTGAGGCGCAGCTGATGCCGCTCTTCGTCGAGGCGGTGAGCGCCTATGCGACGTTGGGCGAGATTTGCAATACCTTGCGCGAGGTATTCGGCGAATACCGGCCCTGACACCGGTAACGGAATGATAGGACGGGGGTGAGAAGACTGTGACTGATAGCGCGCTGCAACCCGAAGGGGTTGCGTTGACAGACGGTGCGAGCGCAGTGAAAAAGCAGCCGACGAGCCGCATGTGTTTCGTGTGCGGCGAGAGCAACCCGGCGGGCCTACACGTGCGGTTCTACCAGCAAGAAGACGGCTCGGTATTGGCCCGCTTCACGGGCCGCGACCATCACCAGGGCTACCCCGGTCGCATGCATGGCGGCATCATCACCGCCGTCATGGACGAGACGATGGGGCGGGCGATTATGACACGTTACGGCGACAACATCTGGGGCGTGACCGCCGAGCTGACCGTTCGCTTCCGCCAGCCCGTGCCCCTGAATCTTGAACTCACGGCGGTCGGTCGCATCACCGCGGAAAAGACGCGCCTGTTCGAAGGCTCTGGCGAGCTCTACCTGCCCGATGGCAGCGTGGCGGTCGAGGCCGTCGGCAAGTTCGTCAAAATGGACCTTTCCCGCATCGCGACGTTCGATCCCGAGCGCGAGCAATGGTACGTTAGACCGGACTGAGCGGAGGACAATTGTGACCATAAAAAGGATCGACCACGTGGCGGTGGTCGTCGAAAACCTGGCTGCGGCCTTGAGCGTTTACCGCGATGCGCTGGGGCTGGTTGTTTCCAAACAGGAGACCATGCCAGAGCAGGACGTGAAGATGGCCTTTTTGCCCAGCGGCGACAGCGAGATCGAGTTACTTGAGCCCATTCACCCTGACTCGGGCATCGGGCGTTACCTGGCCAGGCGCGGCGAGGGATTGCATCACATCTGCCTGGAGGTGGACGACCTCCAGGCGACCCTGGCGGAGTTGAAGGCCAGGGGCACGCAACTGATCGACGAAACACCCAGGCGCGGCGCCTACGGCCAGGTGGCCTTCATCCACCCGAAGGGCGCGCACGGTGTGCTGATCGAGTTGTTGCAGAGGGACTGAAGCCATGCTCGGTGATAACATTCTGGCCGGCACCAATATCCGTCTGGCGGCCCTCAGCGGCCTGGGCCTGCCGATCATGACAGCCTGGTATAACGACGAGTGGGAATCCAATGCAGGCCTATAATCCCTCATTCGCGCGTGTTTACAACAGCTTTTGGACCGGATTCGCCGCGCAAGTGGGGCCGGGCATCCGTGAGTTCTACGAGCGGCCGCGCGGGTTGGATGCCGACAGGAGCCTGTTGGACGTGGGCTGCGGCACCGGCCAGTTGGTCCTGTATTTCCTGGAGCATGACTATGATGTGACCGGTATCGACCTCTCGGAACCGATGCTGGTCTACGCACGCGAGAACGCCGCCGAGTACGTCGAAAGCGGTCAGGCGACCTTCGTCCAGGACGATGCCAGCGATTTCAGCCTGGATGACTCTTTTGGCCTGGTGGTTTCGACCTACGACGCGCTGAACCACCTCGAAAGCCTCGCCGCACTGGAACGCTGCTTTAGGTGCGTCTACCGCGTGCTGGAAGACGGAGGTTGCTTCGTTTTCGACCTCAACACGCGTGAGGGTCTGCGCCGTTGGAACACAACAAAGGTCCAGGAAACGGACGAGGCACTGATCCTGACCAGCGGCATTTACGATGAGCGGGGCGGGCGCGCCTGGACGCGCATTTCCGGTTTCATGCGCACCGAAGGCGGGCTCTACGAGCGGTTCGAGCAAACGGCCTTCAATACCGCGTTTGACCTGGCGGCCGTACGAGACGCCTTGCTAGCC
The DNA here is from genome assembly GCA_017882045.1 of Anaerolineales bacterium. Lineage (GTDB taxonomy): Bacteria > Chloroflexota > Anaerolineae > CG2-30-64-16 > CG2-30-64-16 > JADGQF01. The sequence continues at coordinate 48,413 of JADGQF010000004.1, read as the reverse complement.
TGTGGCTGGGCGACCGTCCATTTCGCGGCGATCCACGACCTGTCGGAACCTCTGCTCGAGCCGGAGAGAGAGGCGCGCGTGTTTATCGTCGCGCTCAAATAGTCAAGCTGGTACGGCCAGGCTGAACAAGCAGGCGCGGCCGGCTCCGCTTTACCTTGCTCCTGTGCCCAGCTCGGCCAGCAACACATCCATCGCTTCGCGGTCGGTCAGTTTGCCGGTCTTGATCGCTTCGTCGGCCGCGAGGATGCGTTCCAGGGCCTGCTCGAGCCGCTGGTAGCTGTGGTGGCCGGCCTGCGCCAGCAGCTTGGGCACAGTCCAGTCCGGCACTCCCAGGTCCCTGGCCATCTCCGCCGGCGCCGTGCCGCGTGCCTGCAACTCCTTGGCGATCATAAGCAGCCGGTATTGCCGGCTGATGAGCGCCAGCAAGCGCAGCGGCTGTTCGCCATCTACGTCCAACGCATGTTGCAGTAATCGTCCCGCGGCCGGCAGATTGCCCGAGCCGAGCGCTTCGACCAGATCGAAGACGCTGGCCGCACGTGTGGCGGGCACCAGGCGGCGCACGTCCGCCCGGGTGACGACCGCAGGTTGGCCACGAATGCCCCTGCCGAGCACGTAATCCCCTAACTTGATCAATTCCTGATCCACTAGGCGCAGATCGTCGCCCACGAATTCCACCAGGTCGGCAACTGCGGCCGGGTCCAGGTTGACCTGCCTCAGCCTGGCGCGCTCGCGGATCCAGTTCGGCAAATCATTCTTCCTGGGTGGAACGCAGGCGATCACTGCCGCTTTCCTCTCTCGCTGCAGCTCCGCCAGCCGGCGCAGCACGGGTGCAGAAGCGACGATATCGTCCTCGACCAGCACCAGCTCGGTCGTCTCCGGTATCTGGGACAGGTAGGACAGGATGGTGGTCTGCTGAGGAGGCTCGGCGGGAGCTTCATCGCTGCCGGCCGGATCAGGCGGGCCTGCCTGGCCTTTCCCCACCGCCTCCCCCACCCGGGTTCCCCCCTTAGCCCCTGCTTTCGCGCCAGTCTTGGCCCCTCCCCTGGCGCCCGCCTTAGCGGCCGGCTTGGCGGCCGCGGCCCGCCGCAGCAACCCTTCCACCACGACCAGCCGCCGTTCGGCCAGAAAGGGCAGCGACTCGCACGCGAACTGGATATCCGCCAGGCTGGCCAACCGGCCATCAAGGACAACCGTGTTAAGCTCGGCCAGGGCAGGATCAGGGGCGATGTGCGCGCGGATCTGCGCGACTGCTTCGGCGCGCAACAACTCCGCGGGGCCGTGGATCAGCGTGATCATGATTAACCGGCAAATGACACGCGGTGGCGGACTACCGGCCCGTCGTTGAGCCGCGTAACCGAGGCGACCTGCAGGCCGTCCACTTCGGGGCTGGTGGTCACGTTCTGTTGCAGCCAGCGCCCGAACGGTTGGGCCAGAATCAGGCCGAGTGTGGCGCCGAGCACCGCGCTGGGCAACCGGTCCATCCACGAGCGGTTATGACCCGCCGAGCCGGCCAACAATGCGGCCACGCCGCTGAGCATCCCCGCTGCAATCAGGTTGGTGCCGCAGTTGGGATGGACCGCAAGGGAAGATTCGCCCGCCTGCAGGCGGCTCAATCCCTGTTCGGTTGCTTCGCGTAGCAACCCTGAGTCCACGTCGCCGTAAACGATGAATCCCATCAGATCACTGCGCGCGACGAGGTGTGCCGTCGGCATCAGTTTGCTGAGGACGGTGATGCTGGCATGTTCGATCGCGTGGTGCTGGCGTAAGCGCTGCGCCGGAGAACGAAAACTCATGGAGTGTGTCCTTTCAACGTGGGCGGCGGGGCTGGCGGCCGCGCGTCAATCATTCGAGTGTCTCACGAATCACATAGATTGGCTTGTTCTGCGCCTCGTGATAGGTGCGCATGACCATTTCAGCCACCAGGCCCATGCTAATCATCTGCACGCCCAGGATGATGAGGAGGGCCGCCAGCAGAAGCAGCGGGCGGTTGCCGATGTTCTGGCCGAGGACAAGCTTGACGATCGTCAGATACAGGCCGGCAAGCAGGCCCAGGCCGCCCGAGATCAGCCCCAGCCCGCCGAAGATGTGCAACGGCCGGGTGGAGTAGCCGAGCATGAAGCGCACGGTGATCAGATCGAGCAGCACCTTGAAGGTGCGGGTGATGCCATACTTGCTCTGGCCGAAGCGACGTGCCCGGTCGTTAACCGGCACCTCGGCCACCGTCACACCCATCCAACTGGCGACGGCGGGTATGAAGCGGTGTAACTCGCCGTACAGGCGCAGGGTTTTCACGACCTCGCTGCGGTAGGCCTTCAAGGAACAGCCGTAGTCGTGCAGGACCACCCCGGTCGCGCCGGAGATCATGCGGTTGGCGAGCAGGGAGGGCAGGCGTCGGCTGAAAAACGGCTCTTTGCGATGAACGCGCCAGCCACTCACGATGTCGAAGCCTTCGTCCATCTTGGCCAGCAAGCGCGGGATATCGCGCGGGTCGTTTTGCAGATCGGCATCGGACGTTATGACGACGGCGCCGCGCGCGGCCGAGAACCCGGCGGCGAAGCCGGCGGTTTGGCCGAAGTTGCGGCGGAAGCGGATGATGCGCCAGCGCGGGTCGGCGGCATGCACTGCCTTCAAGCACTCAAAGCTGCCATCGCGACTGCCGTCGTCGACCACGATGACCTCGTAGCTACGGCCGATCCCGTCCAGCGCTGCCGATAGCTCGGCATGGAGCGGATCGACGTTCTCAACTTCATTGTAGAGCGGGATGACGATGGTCAACTCAGGATCCATGTTGCTCGACTTTCATCGGTCGTCGCCCGGCCTGGCGTAAGCCCATCGCGAGGTAAATCGCGCCGCCCATCAGCCCTATTGATAAGGTGACGGCATAGACGCTTAACGACAGGGCCAGGGCGCTGGCCTGCGCCACTCCGGCGCTGCCGAACAAGCCGACGTAGCTCAGCTCGCGCACGCCCAAGCCACCGAAGGCGGGAAGCAACAAGGCAACCGCAGTCAGTGGCACGAACACCAGGAAGGTTGTCAGCGGCAGTCGCAGTCCGAGCCCATAGGCCAGGGCCACGTTCCAACCGATCTGCAGTATGTTGAATAGCAGCGAGACGGCCAGCGCCGGCAGCATGGCGCGGCGTCCGTAGGGCATAACCGCGTCGGACAGCGCCGGCAGCCGCAGCGCCCGCACAAGCTTACCCGCCAGGTCCGGTCGTTCTGCCAGCCGCGACCACCAGGCGCGACGCAGCAGCCAGGCAACCGCCAATCCCCCGGTAAACAGCATCGCCGTCAGGGCGAACACTCCGGCGCGTACCGGAGCCAGACCGGAGCGGATGCCGGCCGCCAAGCCCGCCAACAACCCCATCGGCAACAACACCATAATGCCCAGGTAACGGTCGACCAGCACGCTGTTTAGCACTGCGCCGGGGCGGCTGGTATCCTGGGCCAACTCCACCACCCGCACGGCATCACCGCCGAAGCCGGTGGGTAGAAGCATGTTGAAAAACGAGCCGACGAAATACCATGCGCTCAGCTCGGCCAGTGGCCGGCGCACGCCGAGGGCGCTCAGGAGGATGTGCCAACGAGCCGCCCGCACAAGGATGCCCAGCAAGAACAGCGCCCAGGCCAGCGCCAGCCAGCCCGGCTGCATGTGCTGCAGGGCGCCCCATACTTCCGCCCAGTGCACGCGGCTGAGGATGAAGGCCAGCAGCGCGAGGCTGAGGAGTACCTGGACGAGTCCGCGCAGACGTTTCTTAGTCAAGGCCATGCCTCATCAATGCAGCGTGGCCGGTGTCACGCCTCACCTTTGCACCAGTTTCGCCACGGTCACGCCCTCGCCGCCCTCATTGTTTTCGCCGGCGCGGTATTCGCTGACCAACGGATGATGGCGCAGTTCGTCACGCACGGCTTGCCGCAGGGCGCCGGTACCCTTGCCGTGGATGATGCGCACGAAAGGCAGCCCGGCACGATAGGCGGAATCCAGGTAGTGGTCCAGCTCAATCAGCGTGTCATCGACTGTCAACCCTCGCAAGTCCAGCTCCATGCCGGGATTGGGGGTTTTGGGGGCGCTTGGTCCGGCCTGTATGGCTTCCTGGCCCCCGCGCTGCCGCAACTCGACCCGGTTCTGTGCCAGCTTGAGGCGGAACGAGCCGACGCTTAATTCGACGTCAGTCGCGCCCAGGCTGGCCACCTGACCGGTAGCCTGGAGGGAGGGTACCCAGACGACATCGCCAGGCTGCAATGGCCCGTCGATCATGACGGGAGAGGGCGTTTGAGTCGAGAGTAGGGGCTTCAGCGCCGCCGCGCGGCGCGCCAGAACCTCTTCAGCCTCAGCCAACCAGGCTTCGTGGCGAGTTGGGCCCTTGGCCACATCGTCCAGGCTCTCCTGCACGCGCGCGATCTCCTGGCGCACGTTGTCCAGCTCGGCTGCCGCAGCCGCGCGCGCCTCAGCCAATACCTGGCGGCGCGCTTCCTCGACGCTGCCCAGGCGGTAGCGCAGGTCGGCGTTCAGCGCCTCGGCCCGCCGGCGTTCCAGCTTGGCCGCCGATTCGGCCTCCAGCGCGGCCTCGCGCGCCCGCTTGATCTCCGCCAACATGGTCTCGGTTTCCAAAGACTCGGGCGATACCAGGGCCTCGGCCTGTTCGACTATCGGTTCCAGCAGGCCCAGGCGGCGGGCGATGGCGAAGGCGTTGGAACGACCCGGCAGGCCGATGCTCAAACGGTAGGTCGGGCTCAGCGTTTCGATGTCGAACTCGACACTGGCGTTGGCGACGAAGGGCGTGTTGTGGGCAAAGACCTTGAGCTCTGAATAGTGCGTTGTCGCCAGGGTGGTGATGCCGCGCGCCAACAAGGTATTGAGCAGGGCCTGGGCCAGCGCCGCGCCCTCTTCCGGGTCCGTGCCTGCGCCAAGCTCGTCCAGCAGGACCAGCGAGCGGGGCGAGGCCTGTTCGAGAATTTGCACGATATGCGTCATGTGCGACGAGAAGGTGGAGAGGCTCTGCTCGATGCTCTGTTCGTCCCCGATGTCGGCCAACACCTCTTCGAATACCGATAGCGAAGATCCTTCCCCAGCGGGGATCGCCAAACCGGCTTGTGCCATCAACGTCAGCAGCCCGGTAGTCTTGAGCGTGACCGTCTTTCCCCCCGTGTTCGGCCCTGTGACCACCAGGACGAAGAAGTTGTCATCGATGTAAATGTCGACCGGCACGACGGTGAGGGGGTCCAATAATGGGTGCCGCGCTTGTTTCAAGTCGATCGCACTGCCGGGGTGACGAACGTCGGCCTGGGCCTGTTGGGGCGGCCCCTCCGGCGGTTTCTTCGCCGCCGTGTTGGCCCGGCTGCGCGTCGGCGCACTCGTCGGGGTCTTCCAGTCTTTCAGCTCCGGCTCGACGCCGCGGATCTCGTGCGCGTAGCGTCCCTTGGCGAAGATAAAGTCCAGGTCACCCAGCGCTTCCACGGTCCGCTGGATGGGGCCGGCTTCGGCGGCAACAGTTTCGCTGAGCGCGCTCAGAATGCGCCGGATCTCCTCCTGTTCGGCCAGCTCGGCCTCGCGCCATCGGTTATTCAGATCTACCACGGCCAGCGGCTCAATGAAAAGGGTGGCGCCGCTGCCGGATTGGTCATGGACCAGACCGGGAATACGGCCCTTGAACTCAGCGCGTAATGGGATCACGTAACGTCCCTGGCGTTGCGTCACGATCGGTTCTTGCAGATAGGGCTGGTTGCCGGCCGTAGTGACGATGCGTTGCATACGTTCCAGCAGGCGGCTGTGAGACTCGCGCAGTTGGCGGCGAGCGCGTTCGAGAGCCTCGCTGGCGCTGTCCAGCACCTCACCGCGCTCATCGATGCAGCGGGTTACCTCATCGATCACGTGCTGCGCCACGACGATGCGCGACGCGACATCGGCCACGTGGGGAAAGCTATCTGCCACCCGACTGAGGGTGCGCTGCAGGCTGCGCGCGCGCTGCAAGGTGCTGCGCACGTCCAACAGGTCAGTGGGCACGAGAATTCCGCCGCGCACCGCTTGCTCGAGCTGCGGGCGCAGGTCGTGTACACCCCCCAAGTGAACGTCGCTCTTCTCTTCCAGCAGACGTTGCGCTTCGCGGGTCTCTGCTTGCCACTCGCGCACCAGCCGAACATCGTCGATTGGCAGCAGGGCGAGCGCGCGTTCCCGGCCCACGGTGAAGGAGGTGAAAGCGGCCAGCCGTTCTCGTATCTTGGCGAATTCCAACACCCGCAGACTTCTTTCTTCCATAACAAAAAAGTATATCATAGGGGACATGAAGGCATGAAATCCGCCTTTCGTTGCCGTCGTTTGCCGCCGAACGGGTGCTTCGCCCGGTAATCATAATAACTTGTCGCGCGCTAGTTATCTGTGGTATTATCTGACTTACGGACGGCCGCTGCCGTCCGTCGCGGTCGTTCGAGCGTCATATCGTTCTCCCTATGATTCTTCTCTGCCTGGCCAGATGACGCTCTCCGTTCTCGTATTGCGTAGCGTAGCGCAATCCCGAACCACGAAAACCGAAGGAGTTTGCATGAAAGCGGTCGTGATCGCTGGCGGAGAGGGTTCTCGCCTACGTCCGCTGACTTTGACCCGGCCCAAGCCTATGCTGCCGGTCGCGAATCGCCCGTTGCTCGGACATATTTTCTGGCTGCTCAAGCATCATGGTATCGTCGATGTTGTCGTGACGCTCCAATACATGCCCACTTTGATCCAGGACTACTTCGGCGATGGCAAGAACCTGGGCATGAACATCGAATACGTCATCGAAGATACGCCATTGGGCACCGCCGGTAGCGTCAAGAACGCGGAGTCCTTGCTGCCTGACGATGAACCGTTCCTGGTCATCAGCGGCGACTCGTTTACCAATCTCGACTTGATGTCGATTGTCCAGCACCATCGCGAACGGCAGGCCCTGGTGACGATCGCACTGTTCCAAGTGTCTAACCCTCTCGAGTTTGGCGTAATCAACGTGGGCCAGGATGGGCGCATCACCCAATTCATGGAGAAACCGGGCTGGGGCGAGGTCACTTCGGATGCAGTCAATACCGGGATCTACATCGTGGAACCTGAAGTGCTGAACCGCATCCCGGCCGGGAACAACCTGGATTGGAGCCACGACGTTTTTCCGGCCATGCTCGCCCAGGGCGAGGCGCTCTATGGCGCGCTGACGGAAGGCTACTGGTGCGATACCGGCACGCTGATAGAGTACCAGCGGGCGAATGCCGACCTGCTTAATGGAGTGGTGCACCTCGGCGAGTTGGGCCAGCACATCGGTGGCGGGATCTGGACGGGGGGACCGGTCGAGATTGCGCCGGATGCGCAGTTGTTTGGCCCTATCTACCTGGGGCAGGAAGTCAAGATCAAAGGTGGGGTGGTTATCCATGGGCCGGCGGTGATACGCGACTACACGGTCCTCGACAACCGGGTGCGCGTGGATCGGAGCATCATCATGCGTAACTGCTACTTGGGCGAAGGGGCCGAGTTGCATGGCGCGGTGATCGGCCGGCAGTGCAGCGTCAAGGCGCGCGCAGTCATCTTCGAGGGCGCGGTAGTCGGCGACCGGACGGTGATAGGCGAGGGCGCTGTGATCCAGCCGGGTGTCAAGATCTGGCCCAACAAAGAGGTCGACGCCCAGGCGACGGTCAGCCACAGTATTATCTGGGGATCGCATGGCCGGCGAGTATTGTTTGGCCGCTACGGCGTGACCGGAGTGGTCAACGTGGACCTGACACCGGACTTTGTCGCCCGGCTGGGCGCAGCCTTCGGTTCAGTGCTCCCCAAGGGCAGCAAGGTGACGATCAACCGCGACCCGCACCGCAGCCCACGCATGCTCAAGCGGGCGCTTGTCTCAGGTCTGCCATCGGCCGGGAACGATGTGTTGGACCTGAGGACAGTTCCGATCCCTGTCGCGCGCTATTACACGCGTACGGTTGACGCCTCGGGCGGCGTACACGTGCGGCTTTCACCGTTCGACCAACGTGTGGTTGATATCCGTTTCATCGATAGCCGCGGATTGAATCTGACCCGCGAACAAGAGCGGGCAGTGGAGCAGGCCTTCTTCCGCGAGGACTTTCGCCGGGTTTTCATGGATGACATTGGCAACATCGACTATGCGCCGGACGTGGCCGACGTCTATGTGCACGGCTACCTGGCCGCAATTGACGTGCAGGCCGTGCGCGCCGCTAAGTTCAAGATCGTGGTCGACTACGCCCATGCGCCAACCGCTGACATCCTGCCTGATATCCTGGAGCGTCTCAACGTTGACGCGGTGCCTCTCAACGCGCGCGTTGATCCCAACAAGATATCGTTGCTGCAAGAGGAGTTCAATGCCGAGCGGGCTCAACTCGCGACGATCACCGGAGCATTGGGTGACACAAGCCTGGGGGTACGCCTGGACATTGGCGGCGAAAAGATATTTGCGGCCGACGACACCGGAACGTCGGTCCCCGACCAGGTGATGGCTGCGGCGATGACGGCCTTGGTCCTCCGCTCCTATCCCGGGGCGACTATCGTCGTCACAGCCGATCAGTCCAACGTGTTCGAGCGCCTGGCGGAGCGCTACGGGGGGGTTGTACGCCGGTGTTCGGTGGATCCGCAGGCGATGATGGAAGCTGCGGCCAGCGATGGTGTAAGCCTGGCCGGCGACGGGAACGGCAACTTTATCTTCCCCGCTCTTCACCCCGCGGTGGACGGGCTGTTTGCCTTGGGCAAACTGCTGGAGTTGCTGGCCTTGCAGCATTCTCGGTTGTCAGAGGTGATTGCGGAGCTGCCGCCCTTCTTCATGGCTGCCGACCAGGCCGAAGCGACCTGGGATACCAAGGGCCGCGTGATGCGCTGCTTGCTGGAACAATTTGCCCGCTATCATACCGAGACGCTGGACGGGATCAAGGTGCACCTGGACGAAGACGAATGGGTGCTTATCCGGCCGGATGCGGACAGGCCGATTTTCCACGTGGTGGCCGAGGCCAGGTCGGGGCCCGCGGCCGACGAAATCGTGGCTAAATACAAGCGGCTCGTGAGCAGCCTGGTACAGACGCTCTGCTCATCGACACCTAACGGTGACTCAGTCGCACTCTTCCAATAAAGGTGAGTTTATGGCGATCAAGTTTGGAACGGATGGCTGGCGCGCGGTGATCAGCGATGAATTCACCTTCGCCAACGTGCGGCATGTCGCCCAGGCGATTGCTGAGGTATTGATCGAGTCCTGTCCGGGAGCGCCCGATCCCGGCAAGGCGCCGCCGCCTTGTGCCGTGGTGGGCTTCGATACCCGCTTCTTATCTGACCGGTATGCGATAGCGATGAGCGAAGTGCTGGCGGGCAATGGGCTGCGAGTGAGCCTGGCGAAGGCCGATGCGCCCACCCCTGTCATCTCTTATGCCATTCCGCAACTTGGCGCCGTCGGCGGCGTCATGATCACCGCCAGCCACAATCCGCCGCGCTATAACGGGATCAAGCTAAAGGCGGCCTATGGCGGCAGCGCCAGCCCGGCTGATACCAAACGTGTCGAGCAGCGGCTGGCCGCGAACCTGGCCGCCGGCCGCGAGCCGCAGTGCCTCGATTATGACGACGCGCTAGCCCAGGGTCTGGTCTCCCGCTTTGACCCATTTCCGGCTTATGGCGAGCACTTACGCCACCTTATCGATTTCGCCGCCATCGGCCGGGCCGGCCTGCGGGTGGTGGTAGATGCCATGTACGGCACGGGCCGCGGCTATCTGCACGATCTGCTGGCCGGGGCGGGTGTTGACGTCAGCGAGATTCGGGGTGAGATGAACCCCGGCTTCAATGGCATCCATCCGGAGCCCATCGAGAAACACCTCCGTCCCTTGATCGAGAGCGTGGTCCAGGGCAAGGCCGATCTCGGCCTGGCGACCGACGGCGACGCTGACCGCATCGGCGCGGTGGGACCCAGCGGGCGCTTTATCGACCCACACTGCATCATGGCCCTCTGTCTGCGCTACCTGGTAGAACGGCGCGGCCTGACCGGATCGGTGGTCAAGACGGTATCCACGACCCAGCTACTTAATCGGCTGGCGAGCAAGTACGGCTTACCCATCTATGAGACCCCGGTGGGCTTCAATCACATCAGCGACCTCATGCTGTCCGACAACGTTCTGATCGGCGGCGAGGAATCCGGCGGCATCAGCATTAAGGGGCACATCCCGGAAGGGGATGGCGTCCTGATGGGCCTGTTGCTGACCGAGGTAGTGGCGTGCTATAGGAAATCGCCCGAAGAGTTGATGGACGAATTGTGGGCTGAGTTCGGTCGCTTCGACTATGCCCGTAATGACTTCCACACCCGGCCGTTCGAAAAGGCCACGCTGGTCGAACGCCTGGCCGCGCGTGCACCCGCCAGCCTGGCAGGCATCCCGCTGGCCTACGTCAACACGCTGGACGGCGTCAAATATCTGCTCGCGGACAATAGCTGGCTGCTGATCCGTCCTTCGGGTACCGAGCCGGTGCTGCGCGTTTACGCCGAGGCGCACAGTCCGGAGACCGTGCAGATGCTTCTGGCCGAGGGGCGCGCGCTCGCTGACGCCGCGGGGGTCTGATGCTCTGCGGGGCTGCGTGGCATTTGACGCCCTTGACAGCCCAGTGTTATGATGACTAAAACCTAAGCAAGGCCACCGATGCCCTCCCCTGGCGCCCCGCAGCGCCCGTGCGGGGGGCGTGTCTTTAATGTACCCGTTGGAGCAAAGCCGGCCACATGCATATCGGCATTGACGCGCGCCTCGTCTACTATACGCGAGCCGGGATCGGCGAATATACCCTTCGCCTTGCTCAAGCGTTGGCAACCGCGTTTCCGACGGACCAATTCACGCTATTGCAGGACTGGCGCAATCGGCAGCCCCTGGTCGATGCCAGCAACGTCGCAGTGTCCCATACGCCCGTCCCGAGCCATCATGCGTTGGAGCAGGCACTTTTGCCCTGGTCGGTGTCGCGGCTGGGCGTGGACGTGTTCCATAGCCCCGATTTTATCCCGCCGTTACGCAGCGACGGTTGCTCGGTGATCACGATTCACGACCTGGCTTTTCTTATCTACCCCCACTTCTTGACGCGCGAGAGCGCGCGCTACTATGGGCAGATCGACCGGGCAGTCCGCCACGTTCACCATATTATCGCGGTATCCGAAAGCACCAAGCGCGATATGGTGCGCATGTTGGGCACTGCTGACGACAAGGTCTCGGTGATTTACGAAGCGGCTGACCCGTTATTCCATCCGGTCGACCGCGCCAGCGCCTTGCACCACGTCCAGGCCCTGTTCGAGATACCCAACGACTTCATCTTGTTTGTGAGCACGATTGAGCCGCGCAAGAACGTCACCGGGTTGTTGCGCGCTTACCGTCGCCTGCGCGATGACTACAAGCTGACTCCTGGCCTGGTGCTGGTTGGGTCGCTAGGCTGGCTGTCTGAAGAAGTGTTCGGGCTGCTCCACGAATTGCAGCTCGAGAGCTGCTGCTATTTCCTTGGCCACGTCAGCACCTATGACCTGTTGCAGCTTTACAATGCCGCCCAGTGCCTGGTCCATCCGGCTTTTTATGAGGGGTTTGGTCTCACGCCCCTCGAAGCGATGGCTTGCGGCACGCCGGTGATCGCCTCCAACGTTTCGAGTCTGCCCGAAGTGGTAGGAGACGCCGGTCTGTTGGTCGACCCCAATCATGATGACGAGATCACCGTGGCCATGTGGCGCGTGTTGAGCGACCTTGCGTTGCGCGCAGAAATGCGCAGCAAGGGGTTGCAGCGTGCTGAGGCGTTTTCCTGGCAGCGGGCAGCCGAGCAGACCATGGAGGTCTACCGAAAGGTGGCCGGATCCTGAGCCCGCTATTCTTCACCCAAGGAACCCAATGGCGCGTATCCTGATTTTGACTCCTCAATTGCCCTATCCGCCGCATCAAGGCACCACCATTCGCAATTTCAACCTGATTGCCGGCCTGGCCCGGCGCCATGAGCTGGATCTGTTGACGTTCCTGTCACCCGGGCAGACGGCGCCAGTCGAGGTTGGCGGGCGGGGCGCAGGCGACGAAGGCGGCCGGTCCCCAGCGCCTAGCGCGTTCCAGGCGCCCATCACCCCTCTTCAGTCGCTGTGCCGCAGCATCGTGGCTGAGCCCCAGCCGTCGCGCAAGCTCTCCCGGCGCGCCTGGGATACGCTCTTCAACCCGCTTCCGGATATGGCGCTGCGCCTGGCTTCTCCGGTCATGGCCGGAAACCTGGCGCGCCTGATCCACGAGAATGAGTACGAGGTGATCCAGGTCGAGGGGATTGAGATGGCGCCGTATGTGCTGGGGTTGACCGGGCGCTCACGCCTGATCTTCGACGACCATAATGCCGAGTATCTGTTGCAGCGGCGCACCTTCCTGACCGATGCCCGCCGGCCGCGACGCTGGCTCGCCGCGGCCTACTCGCTGGTGCAATGGCGGAAGCTGACGGCCTATGAGCGGCGCATCTGCCAGTTTGCCGGCCGGGTGGTTGCGGTCTCTGAAGCGGACCGTGAGGCGCTGCGCCGGCTTTCGCCCGGTCTCGATGTGAAGGTAGTGCCGAACGGCGTTGATTTGGATTTCTACCGGCCGGGCGTTCTACCTCCGGCGCCAGGGCTGTCGCCGCACGCGCTGGTCTTCACCGGGAAAATGGATTACCGGCCGAACGTTGACGCGGTGCTGTGGTTCGCCGAGGCGGTCCTGCCCCTGGTGCTTGCCCAGGTGCCCGGCGCCCGTTTTTACGTGGTAGGCCAGCAGCCGCACGCGCGCCTGGAGGCATTGGACGGTCGCCCGGCCATCACCATCACCGGCCGCGTGCCGGACGTCCGGCCCTATATCGCCGGCGCGGCCGTGTACGTGGTTCCGTTGCGCATCGGCGGCGGCACCCGGCTGAAAGTACTGGAAGCGATGGCCATGGGCCAGGCTGTTGTCTCGACCCGCCTGGGCTGCGATGGATTCCCGTTTGAGGACGGCCGGCAGGTCCGCCTGGCCGATAGCGCCGAAGCCTTCGCCGCGACGGTCGTCGAGTTGTTGCTGCAGCGAGCGCAGGCTGCGGCCCTGGGCCGGGCAGCACGGGCTGAGGTCGAAAGACAATACGGGTGGGACGCGATCGTGCCGTTATTGGAAGGGCTGTACTCGTGACGCCTGACGTGCGCGTCCGGGGTCCTATCGGGGGAACGGGGCTGCGAGTCTCGACCCGGCCGGGACGCTCCCCGGCCCAGCGCGTACGGCTGCTGGGGCTGCGACTGATCGGACGGCTCTACACGCGCTCGCCGCGGGCAGCCACCTCGCGCTCGATCCTGTTGATCCGTCCCGACCACCTGGGCGATGTCCTGTTTCTCACCCCGGCTTTACATGCCCTACGGGAGGCCCTGCCGGCAGCGCGCATCACAGTGTTGCTCGGACCCTGGAGCGCGGATGTGCTGCGGGATAACCCGGACGTGGATGAGATCCGTACTTGCCGGTTCCCCGGTTTCGAGCGCCGGCCTAAGTCCGGCCGTCTGGCGCCCTACCGTTACCTGCTCGAAGCCGCCCGCGACCTGCGCGGCGCCGACTATGACACCGCCGTCGTGCTGCGCTGCGATCATTGGTGGGGCGCCTGGCTGGCGGCCACGGCGGGCATCGCACGCCGCCTGGGCTACGGCTGGCCCGAGACGCGCCCCTTCTTGACCCAAGCGCTGCCATACGAACCCGGCCGGCACGAGGTGGAACAGAATAGCCGGCTGTTGACTGCGCTCGCGCCCGGGGTGCAGTGGCGGCCCGGTCCGCTGCGCTTTGTGGTGGCTGACTCGGACCGCGCCTGGGCGGCCGCCTGGCTGGCAGCCCACGGCGCCGACCCGGCCCGGCCGTTGGTCGCGATCCACCCCGGCGCAGGCGCGCTCGTCAAACAATGGGAACCGCCGGCCTGGGCAGCGGTGGCGGAGGCCCTGGTGTCACGGCGGCGAGCCCAGGTGTTGCTTACGGGCAGCGCCGGCGAGCGCGCGTTAGCGGGGGCTGTCGCGGCCGGGCTGACCGGCGGGGCGCTGGACACGGCCGGCGAGACGAGCCTCGGGCAGCTCGCCGCGCTTCAGCAGCGCTGCAATTTGGTGCTCGGTTCCGATTGCGGGCCGTTACACCTGGCCGTGGCCGTCGGCGCGCCGACGGTCCAGTTGTTCGGTCCGGTGTCGGCCTGCACTTTCGGTCCCTGGGGCGACCCGCAGCGCCATGTCGTGCTGACCAGCCGATGGACGTGTGTGCCCTGTAACCGGCTTGATTGGCCGGCGGACGTGCTGCCCGAGCACCGCTGCATGGCAGCCATAGGAGTTGGCGAGGTCATTGATGCAGCGGTTGGGCTGCTGCCCGGCTAGTTCTCGCCCATCTTCTCCGCAATCGCGATCACCGAAGTGCCGAACGGCAGGCTGAAGCGCTTGAGAAGCGCGACCTCCACCCGCCCGGCGGCGGTCAGCACGCCGTTCACCAGCGGCGGAGCCGGTTCCATCTCTACCTGGTACGCATCGTCGTTAAGGTGGGGCGATGCCAGTTGAGGCTCCGCCCGGCCGCGCCGCAGCAGGATGAGAGCCGCCGCGCCGGGAAAGATGAAGAAGTTAGTGTATGAGATGCGTAGCGTGCGGAAGCCGTGCTGCGCCAGCCGGTCGCGCAACTCAGGCACCGTGTAGCGGCGCTGGTGCATGTTGATGTCGTCGTTTTGGCTCCACAAGAACATGAAGGCGGGCGAGGTCACCAGCAATTTGCCGCCCCGTATCCCCTGGGCCGGGTCCGGGCTACGCAACACGCGCCGGCACTCGGCCAGCACCTGGTCCTCGGCCGGCACGTGTTCCAGCGTGTCGAGCAGAGTGACGAGGTCGAAATCGCCGTCCGCGAAGGGCAGGTGATCGGCGAAAGCCTCGTAGGACTCCAGGCTCCTTTCACGCGCAACGACCAACGGCTTGGGATTGCTGTCGACCCCCACTACCTGTCCGTAATGGCGCAGGTGATGGGTCATGTTCGCCGCGCCGCAGCCTATATCCAGCACGCGCCGGTCCATCCCTGGGCCCACGTACCGGTCCAGATAAGCCAGGATCGCGCGTGTGCGGGTGGCAAACCACCAATGCCGGTCTTCATCGAGCACGGTCAACATCGTGGTCGGCTTCATGCAGTCTCCTTCACCAGTCTAACGCCAGCAGCCTTGCCAGATCATCGATTGAATAACTTCCTCTGACGCGCACCCGGCTGAGCTCGAAGATGCCATCGCCGGTGTGGGTCGCGCCCTGCACCGTGGTCAGTCCGCCCCAGTAGTTGGCGGATTTGAATACCTGGATGGTGCGTTTGTCATACGAGCCGGACGGGTAAGCGATCCAGCGCGGATGGTAACCCAGGTGCTTCTGAATGTCTTCCAGCCCGCCGAGGGCTTGCCAGACCAGGTAATCCACGGATTGGCCGCGCAAGTCGGGGTGGTTACGGCTGTGCGAGCCGAAGCGCTGCCCGGCGGCGCTCATTTCCTCGATCTGCGGCCAGGTCATGTAGTCAGCCTGTCCCGCGTCCACAAAATCCGTGATCAGGAAGAAGTGGCCGACCATGCTGTATCTTTTGAGGAGAGGGAAAGCGTTTATGTAGTTGTCGAGATAGCCGTCATCGAAGGTGAGGATGACCGGCCTTTCCGGCAACGGCTGGCCGGAAGTCAGGAAACGCAGCAGGTCGTCCAGGGTGATGACGTGATAGCCGTGGTCACGTAGATAGCGCAGGTGACTTTCGAAAAGAGCGGGCGAGACAGACAGATCCCGGCGCACCGCGTTGGCTCCGGCCGGGGGATCCGAGATGTAGTGATACATGAGGATCGGCACACGGGCCGAACGGGCGCTTCCGTCCGGCGCTGGGCCCGGAGTAGGTGTTGCGCTGGGCTCAACTGTGGGCGGCGGCATCGTAGCGGTCTCGGTTGGGCCAGGCGTGGCCGTGGGCCGCAGCGTAGGTGTGGTCGTCGGTAGGACGGTTGGGCTAGCGGTGGCGGTCGGCAACGCGGTTGGCGACGCGGTCGGCGACAGAGTCACAGTCAGCGCACGACTGGGCGACAGGGCAGGCGTGCCGGTTGGGACGGGTGAAACGGAGGGCGACGGCTGCGGGGAGCCAGGCGTCAAGACGGATTCGCCGGCGGCTGGCGTGCACGCGGAGACCGCCAGCAGAAACAGTATAATGACCGTCCCCAAGCCGAGCCGGCGTGTCAAAACCTCTTCTCCACCTCTTGCAGATTTGTCACAGAATAGCCTGGAACTATGGTTCTGTCAAAGACGTATATATATTTATTGCCCTTATAGATACACAAAGCGTTGACACGATAAATAATGTGTTGTATACTGCAACTGATTATTCCGATCAGTGTTGCATGTTTCAACTTTGATCTGCCTGAGGTGACAGATGTTTCGCGAACAGATCCGCAAACATTACGACCACTTATCGCGCAGCTACCGGCTGGTCGCCGATTTCATACTTAGCGACTATCGAACGGCAGCCTTCATGACGGCGGCTGCTCTGGCCGACGCGGTTGACGTAGATACTACGACTGTTGTGCGCTTCGCTCAGCGCCTGGGCTATCCGGGCTATCCTGAGTTGATTGAAGATATCCAGCAGCAGGTGAAACTGGAGCTGAGCCAGGGCTACGTAGCGGCTGAGACTGAGGATACATACCAGGCGAGAGTGCAGCGGTTCGTATCTCAGGACCGTAACAATCTCGAGAAGGCCCTCGCTCATAACAGCCTGGACGCGCTGGAAACCATGTTTGACCTTCTGCGGGCCGCCCCGCGCATCATCGTGCTCGGCGAATCCTACTCGGCGCCGCTGGCCGAGTCGTTCGCGCAGATGTTGCACGATGCCGGCCTGCCGGCAAGTTATGTCAGCGGCGACGTCTATGAGCGCGCCCGCGCCCTGGTACACCTGGTCAAGAAAGACGTCGTTATCGGCTTGACGCCGCTCGAGGGTCCGTCGGGAGTGGCTCGCACCCTGGCGTTTGCTCGCAGTGAGGGCGCGGTGACGCTCGCCTGTACGCCTAGCTTGAGCAGCCAGGCCGCACGCGCCGCCGAACATCTTCTATATGCTCCCGGTGAAGTGGCAGGCGGCCTGCCCAGCCTCACCGGGCTTTATTCCATCCTGATGGCGGTGACCCAAACCCTGGCAGTCGCTCAGATGGAAACGCCGAACAAGCGCACTGAGGAGATCAATCGGATTCTCCAGAAATTGTCCTGAACCGGATAGGGTAAACCCGCAAATAAGATGGCCGGGACCTCGCGACTGCTAAGTCCCGGCCATTTCATCCCGGCAAGCTTCAGGCTGGTTTTGCAGGCGGCAGGACCTGCTGATCGCCCGCCGGAGCGCGCGGGCCGGCATCGGCAAGGGCGCCAAGTACGAGGATCGCGACCAGGTAGCCCAGGTAGTTCTCGTTGAGGAAGCGTGAAACGAAGAAGAAGACCAGGATGAACAGGCCGTAGCCCCACAGGGCCTGTCCGAGGCTGTTCTCACGCAGTTGTCGCCAGAGCAGCCAGGCCATGAGGGGCAGGCCGAGCACTAGCTCGGGTATCCAGAAAGGCCAATACGCAAAGCGTGAGGACACCCAGCCGAAGGCCAGCAAGAGGTTGGAGGCGCCCCAGCCCCAGATCTGGTACGCGCTGGCCGAGGTGCCGTTAGCCCAACGCCAGACATCATCGTACATGGCGGCCGGGTTCCACACAAACCAGGGTCCGATGATCAGCGCGCCGGCTGCCAGGGCGGGCCACGCGCTGCGTAACGTGCCGGCTAACCGGGCGCGCGTGCGTTCCCAGGTGCCTTTGCCCTGATCGAGCAGTTCGTTGCTGCCCGCCAATAGCACCACGTAGAACGGCGCGAGGAACCAGGCCGTCGGCTTGCTGGCGCAGGCCAGCCCGAAGGCCGCCGCCGAGGCCAGGTACCAGCCACGGCCGCCAGCCCTTCCCGGCGCAGAGTCCTCTTTTTCTGGGGTGTCTGCTCGCCGCTCTCGCCCCTCGGTCGCCTTGACCCACAGCCACAGGCTCAAGACGATCCAGGCCAGCACGAAGCTGTCGTTCTGCCCGTAGATGAGATCCGATCCCATGATCGGGTTCAGCCCGATCAACATGACGAGCAGGAGCCGGGTTTGTGGCTGCCGCGCCAGGCCGGGTAGCAAGGCCAGCGTCAACGCGAACAGCAGCAGATAGACCATGCGCTGGTCGTACCAGCCAAGGGTGTGGTCGGCCAACACCTTGAACGGCGCCGAAAAGACGAAAGTCCAGGGGAGGTATGGGTAATGGTAAAGGGCAGTCCGGAACTCATTGATGCCCCATTCGGCCATGGGCGTCTTGGTGTAATCCTCGACGTAGGGGTTGCGGCCACTGAGAAGGAAGTTAACCGTCGCCTCGGTCTGGATCACGCCACCGTCGTGGCTATAGCTGGCCGGGCCGCTGCCTTGACGCAACAACATCATCTTGATGCTCGGCGCGAACACCGTCAGCAACAAGATGGCCCAGATCAGCAGCAGTTTGGCCCGATAGGCGACCCTCTCGCTCCGGTGGATCTCGCTGACGACAAGATAGAGGACCAGGCAGGCCAGCGCGGCTACGATCAGCAGCATGCCGACCGGGTCAACCAGGCCCTGCTGAGCCAGCAACTTCATGGCCTGGTCTGAGAGCAAATGGCCGAGCAGCGGTTGGCGCGGCACGTCGTTCATATGCAGCGGTACTCCGACTGCTTCGGCCAGCGTGTCAATGCGCAGGCGGGCAATCAGCAGTACGGCCAGAAGCAGGGCGTCCAGGCGGGGCCAGGTCGGACGGGAAACTTGGCGGGAGGCGATCATCGGCTGTATTATATTCCGCTTCGCCGAATCTCCCAAGCCCACCCTTTCCTTGGTCAGGCTAAAGGCGTCTACGTCTTCTCCACCAACGCTCGATCCCGGCGGCGGTTGCTGTAGTAATCGATGACCATGACCGCGATCAGCAGCGCGCCCCAGGCGAACTCCTTCAGGAAGTTGCTCCCGCTGTAGCGGATCAGCAGCATGCTGAGCCCGCTCGAGAGAAACTGGAGCGACAACAAGGCCATGACGAGACCTGCTATCTTGCCAAAGCCGCCGCTCGGGTTGACGCCGCCCAAGACCGCGATCAGGATGGCCTGCAGGATATAGGTGCTGCCGTAATCGGCCTTGGCCGAATTGCTGCGGGCCAGGAAGATCAGGCCGGCGATCGAGGCCAGCAGGCCGCTCAGCATATACGTCTGCACGAGCATGCGCGCATTGTTGATGCCTGAGAAGCGGGCCGCTGTGGCATTCGTGCCCATCATGTACAGGCGAAAGCCAAACGCCGTGCGGTTGAGGATGAGCGCGAAAACGAGGGCCAGCGCCGCGAAGATGATCAGGGGAACCGGCACGAAGCCGACGATCGTGCCGCTGCCGAGCCATAGGAACTGCGGCACGGCAAACATCGCCGTGCCCTTGGTGATGGCGATCGCGATGCCCATGTACAGCGTCAGGGTGCCCAGCGTGGCCAGGATGGGCGTGATGCCGACACGGGAGATCAAATAGCCGTTGAACAGGCCGCAGGCCAATCCGATGGTGATGGCGACGGCCACCGCTACCGCGATGCCGAACACCACCTGCGGGCCGGCGGCAGTCGGGGGGACCAGGGCCGTCAAGATGATCGCCGTCACAATGCCGCATAGGTTCGCGGTGCTGGTCACTGAGAGATCGATGCCGCCGGTGAGCATGGTGAGCATGATGGCGATGGCCAGGATGCCGATCTCAGGGATCTGCACCGACATCGAATTGAAGTTCGACAGGGTCGGGAAGATATCGGGCCTGGCCAGGCTCATGACCACGAAGATGGCCACCATGATGACGAACAGTCGCGTCAGGTTGCCGTCACGGGCGGCCAGGCTGAAGATGGAAAGCTTGGGCGGAGTCCCGGCAGGCCGGCTCTGTCCCGTTGTGCCCGCGTTGTTGATCCTCATTGGACAAGCGCTCCCTACTCTGCCAGGTTAGCACTCAGGCGCCCGACGGCCCTGCGGTTCTGATAGGCCGGCAGACCAGTACCGACGATGATGATGAGGCCGATGACCACCTTCTGCCAGATCGAGGGGATGCCCATCAGGATCAGGCTGTTGTTGACGATGGTGATCAAAAAAACACCCAGCAGCGTGCCGATCACGGACCCTCGCCCGCCGGTGATGATCGCGCCTCCCAATACCACGGCGGCGATCACGTCCAGCTCGGAACCCACCAACCGGGTCGGGTCGGCCTGGCGGTTCAGCGAGCCGTAAGCCACTCCCGCGATCCCGGCCAGGAACCCGACGTACCCGTAGATGAACATCTGGATCCCGTTGATGCTGAAGCCCGCGCGTTCCGCCGCCTCGGGGGCGCCGCCCAGCGCGTAGATGCCGCGCCCGAGCATGGTGTACTTGAGCAGGAACCAGGTGACCAGCGCGGCGGCCACCAGCAGGAGGATCGACGAGTGCAGGTGAGTCAGAGCGCCTTCCGGCGTCGTCAGGGTAACCAGGTTGGCTTTCCAGAAAGCCTCCATCCCACCGGGGATGTCACGGATCAGGTTGCTGCCAATGAAGAAGAGCAGGAAGCCGCGGAATAAGCTCTGTGTGCCGAGGGTGACGATCAGCGTAGGCAGCTTGAAGCGCGAGATGATGGCCGCGTTGATGAGGCCCAGGGCGAGGCCGATGGGAGCCGAGATGAGGAACGCTACCAGTACCGTGCCGTTGAAACCGATGGCGTTGAGAATCTTGACCGTCACGTACATGGAGAACGCGGTGATGGCGGTGAACGAGACGTCGATCTGGCCGGAGATGATGACGATCAGGACGCCCAGGGCCAGCATGCCGGTGACCGTGGCGCTGCGCAGCAGGTCGAACAGGTTGGCGATGGTGAAGTAGGCAGGGCTGATCAGCCCGATCACGAGCGACAGCCCGACGATCGTCAGCGCCACCAGGAATTCGTTCGTCTTCAGCATCTGTTTCAATATTTACGCCTCGGTCAGCTTAAGCGTCAGTTGATTCTCAGTGGTGTCCTGCCGTCGGAACTCGTCGACGAGCCGGCCGCGCCGCATCAGCAGGATGCGGCTGCAGGTCTGCATCAGCTCCGGGATATCGTCCGAGATCACGATCAGCCCCATACCCTGCCGCGCCAGCTCGCGCAGGATCTCGTGCAGCTCGCTCTTGGAACCGATGTCGACGCCCACGGTCGGTCCGTTGAGGACCAGGATGCGCGGCGAGCTGGCCAGCCATTTCGCCAGCACCACGCGCTGCTGGTTGCCGCCGGAAAGGCTCTTGACGGGCAAGGCGGGCGAGCCGGCCTTGATGCTCAGCTGATTCACTCCGGCCTGGATGCCCTTCTCCACCTCCCGCCCGTCGAGCAGCCCCCCGCGGCCCACGTACCTGTCGATCGTGCGCACGACGATGTTGCGGCCGATCGACTGGTCGAGGAAAAGCCCCTCGGTCAGGCGATCCTCGGGGACGTAGCCGATGCCGTGCGCTATAGAATCCTGGATGCTGCAGATCTCGACCGGCTTACCTTCTACTGAGATTGTTCCGGAGTCGGCCGGCTGCACGCCGAACAAGGCCAGGGCCAGCTCCGTGCGGCCGGAACCCAGCAGGCCGGTGATGCCCAGGATCTCGCCCGGCATCAGCTCAAAGGAAATGTCACTAAAGTTACCGTGAGAGGTGAGGTTCTCGACTTTGAGCAGGGGCACCGTAAGCTCGCCCGGCCGGTAGTCGTACGTGCTATCGTCGATCTGCCGACCCGTCATGTAGTAAACAAGCTTGGCCCTGTCGAATTCCCTGGCGTCAGCGTCGACCACTTTGCGACCGTTGCGCAGGATCATCGTCTTGTTGGAAATCTCCAGGACCTCATTGAGTTTATGGCTGACAAACAGGATCGAAATGCCGCGTGCCTGCAGGCTCTTGATGACCGCGAAAAGTGAGCGCACCTCGCGCTGCGTCAAGGCCGTGGTGGGCTCGTCCATGATGATGAGCTGCGCGTTCTGCAGGAGCGCGCGCGAAATGGCGGTCAACTGCTTATCCGCAACCGATATCTGCTCCACGCGCGCATCCAGGTCGAGCTTGATGCCGATCTGCTGCATGGCCGCGGTTGCCACCTGGCGTACCCGCCGCCAGTTCACCAGCTTCTGGCCGCGCGCCAGCTCGTGGTTGAGGGCGATGTTCTCGGCCACCGTCAGGTTCGGGAACAGGGAGAAGTCCTGGTAAATGATCTGGATCCCTTCCCGGATCGAGTCAATGGGACGCAGCTTCGGGTAGTGCTTGCCGTTGATGTGAATCTCGCCGGCATCCGGCGTCACCACCCCCGCGATGATCTTGATGAGGGTCGACTTCCCGGACCCGTTCTCGCCCACCAGGCAGTGTATCTCGCCGCGGTTGATGTTCAGGCTGACGTCTTCCAGCGCCTTGACGCCCGCATAGGACTTGGTAATATTGTTGACGCAGAGCAGTTCTTCAGGCATGCTTCATCTCTGTTCGCTGTGGGCGCTGCGCCCCCATTACCCGACGGGGCGCCGGCCGCGCAACGCGGCCGGCGCCCGCTGTTCATATCGCCTGGAACTAGAAGTTGTACTTGTCCATGTTGTCTTTGGTGATGTCGATCCAGGCGTTGCCGTAAAGGACCTTGCCCTTGGCGATCAGCTTGTTGTAGCCAGGGATGCCCAGGTCAGTACCGTCGCCGATCTGCTTGCCCTGCAGCTTCATCAGGGCCAGCTTGTTGCAGGCATAGCCGGCATCGGCCGGGTTCCACAGGCTGATCATGTCGACCGCGCCGGTCGTCAGGTACTTGCCGGCAATGGAGACAAGGCTGGTGCCGACGACGAAGGTCTTGTCCGCGAGGCCGGCTTCTTCGATGGCCTGGCCTATGCCACCGACGTCGGTGGAGGCGCTGCCCTCGAAGCCCTTGACATTCGGATGGGCCTTGAGCAGTTCCTTGGTCTTCTCGTAGGCCTTCTGCGAGTCATCGGCGGTCTCGATCTTGTCCACCACCAGCGTCATCTTGGGGTACTTTTCCTTCTGGCGGGCGATCGCGCCGTCAACCCACTCGTTGTGGCTCTTGGAGGTCAGCGCGCCGACGTAGACGGCGTACTCGCCTTCCTCGCCCATGCCCTTGGCCAGCGCGTCCATCAGGTGCGCGCCGTAGGCGGTGTTGTCGAAGGCCTCGATGTCCCAGTCCATGTTCTGCTGGTTGGATGCTTCGTGCGTGATGACGGTGATCTTGTTGTCCATCGCCTTCTTCAGCACGGGTTCGAGGGACTCAGGCGACATGGGGACGACGCACAGCGAGTTGACCTTCTGCGCGATGAGGTCCTCGATGATTGGGACCTGCAGTGCAGCGTCGGCCTTCTCAGGACCCTTCTGGAATGCCGTCACGTTCGGGTTGTCGGTGCCGAATTTCTTGACGCCCGTCTCCATGACGTTGAACCAGTTGATGCCGGTGATCTTGACGACCGTCGCCATCTGGTACTTCTCAGCGCTCGCAGCTGGCTGTTGGGTAGCCGGTTGTTGGGCGGCCGGTTGCGCAGCAGGCTGAGTGCTGGGGGCGGGTACGCAGCCGGCGATCATCGCGATGCTGAGCAGGACGGCGAACAAGACAGACAGCTTCTTCATGGTGTGCTCTCCTCTTATAGGGATGGGGTAACAACGGATAACCGAAAGGACATGCGCGTATGAACGGCGTTCACCTCCTCTTTGCGCGGAGATCGGGGGCTCTGGCTGCCTGAAACTGTACAGCAGTTTACATGAAGCGTTCCCGCCTGTCAACCCGGCCGGGAAATCGGGAAATCGTTTTCAGCACGATCTGATTGACAAAGGCCCTCGTTCATGGTATAAGAACCGCCACTTACCTCGTCAAGAGCAGTACCGTCTCTGATTCACCGGACCGGCGCTCGGCGCCGGACAATCGACCAGTGAGACTGACATGCCACAGCGCAAATACTCCGTGATCATCAGCAACTTCGGCAACCGCGCCGACCGCTTCCTTTCGAGCTATGGTGAGGACCGCACGCTGGCCCAGCTCTTCGATTCGGCCACTAGAACGCCGGGGTTAGCTGGCGTCGAGATGGTGGGGACCTGGCACATCACCACGCGCAACGTGGAGGAAGTGCGTCGCCAGTTGCAGGACCACAACTTGAAACTGGTCTCCATCATCCCTGATCATTTTGCTTCCCCCGTCTACAGCCGCGGCGCCTTCACGGCCAAGGACCCTCAGGTGCGCGCCCGGGCCATCGCGGACACCAGGGCCATGCTCGACATCGCTGCCGACCTGGGCTGTGACCTGGTCAACGTCTGGAATGGTCAGGACGGTTATGACTACTCTTTCCAGGCAGACTACGAGCAAGAACACGGCTGGCTGGTCGACGGCCTGCGTGAGTGCGCCGCGTACCGGCCCGACGTACGACTGGCGCTGGAATATAAGCCGAAAGAGCCGCGCACCCACAGTTACCTCGGCACAGCCGCCGGCGCCCTGCTGGTAGCGCAGGAGATAGGGCTGCCTAACGTGGGGGTAACGATCGACGTGGGCCACGCATTGGCCGCCTATGAGAACGTCGCCGAATCCGTCGTCATCGTTAACCGGGCCGGCGGCAAGCTGTTCCACATGCACCTCAACGACAACTACCGTCTGTGGGATGACGACATGATGGTCGGCTCGGTGCACACAGTAGAGTACCTGGAGTTGCTCTACTGGCTGGACCACGTCGGCTACGACGGCTACCTTTCCATGGACCAGTATCCTTACCGTGAGGACACCGAGGCCGCCATCGCCGAGAGCATCCGCTGGCTGGACGCGATGGGCTGCATGCTGGAACGCGTGAGCGCCGAGCGCATCACCGAAGTGATCCGCCGCGGCGATGCCACCGAAGCGTCGCGCATGGTGCGCGAGATGATGATGGGATCCGCAAGCTGAAAGACCACATATAAGGAGAAGATCAGAGATGGAGAAGGTCGCCTTTCTTGGCCTGGGAATCATGGGTTACAACGTCTCAGCCAACCTGCTCAAAGCAGGCTACCCGCTGACTGTCTACAACCGCACGCCCGAGCGTGCGGCCGGCCTGGTCAACGCGGGAGCCCAGCGGGCCCGCACCCCGCGTGAGGCCGTGGCGGACGCGGACGTGATCATGATCATGCTCAGCGACGACAAGGCCATCGAGGGCGTCGTTTTCGGTCCCGACGGGGTCCTTGAGGGCGTCCGGGCCGGGCAGGTCGCCATCGACCTGACCACTTGCATGCCCAAGACCTCGCTGCGCGAGGCGGCGGCCTTCAATTCCAAGGGCGTCGAGTTCCTCGACGCGCCCGTGTTCGGCAGCAAGGGCGAGTCACGCGATGCCGGCTTGTGGATCGTCTCCGGCGGCAAGCGTGAAATCTTCGATAGGATGCTACCCCTGTTCAAGGTGATCAGCGCCACGCAGCACTACATGGGCGAGAATGGCAAGGGCACCTCAATGAAGCTGTGCGGGAATTTAGTCGTTGCCTCGCAGCTTGAAGCGCTCGGCGAAGCAATGACGCTGGCCACCAAGGCCGGGCTGAACGCCGAGGACGTGCTGGGCGTGCTGCACGTGACCGATTTCAAGTCGCCCATCTTCGACGGCGTCGGCGATGCCTTGGCCCGGCGCGACTTCAGCCCATCCTTCTACCTGAAGCTGATGCTGAAAGATGCTAACCTCATCTCGTCCTTTGCCCAGGAGTTGAATGTGCCTCTGCCCGCCTCCGCGGCCACCCGCGAGGTCATCAAGACCGCTGTTAACCGGGGCTGGGGCGACGAGAATGCATCGGCCATGATCAAGGTCATCGAGCAGATGGCCGGCGTGGAAGTCAAGTACTAGCCCGCTCAGCAGAGGAGATAAAGCATGAAGAAGATCCTCAACCGGCCGGTCGATTTCGTGCCCGAGATGCTCGACGGCCTGATCAAGGCCTATCCGAGCCAACTGGCTTGCGTCGACGACATACATTGCATAGTGCGCGCCGATGCGCCCGTGGCCGGCAAGGTTGGCCTGGCCACCGGTGGCGGCTCGGGGCACCTGCCAGTGTTCCTCGGCTACGTAGGCAAGGGCATGCTGGACGGCTGCGCGGTGGGCGACGTCTTTGCCTCGCCCAGCGCCGACCAGATGCTGAGCGTGACCAAGCGCATCGATAGCGGGGCCGGCGTGGTCTACATCTACGGCAACTACGGCGGCGACGTAATGAACTTCGACATGGCCGCCGAAATGGCCGACATGGAAGGCATCACCGTGCGCACGGTGATGGTGAAGGACGATGTGGCCTCCGCCCCGCCGGCCGAGGCCGGGCGCCGCCGCGGCGTGGCCGGCATGGTGTTCGCCTTCAAGATAGCCGGCGCCAAGGCCGACGCGGGCGGCTCGCTGGACGAGGTCGCCGCGGCCGCCGAGAAGGCGCTGGCCAACACCCGCACCATGGGCATGGCCCTTTCGTCGTGCACCGTACCGATGGCCGGCAAGCCGACCTTCACCATCGGCGAGGACGAGATGGAAATCGGCATGGGCATCCACGGTGAGCCCGGCATGAAGCGCGAGAAGCTGCGGACGGCCGACCAGATCACCGAACGCATGACGGCGGCGATCCTCGAGGACCTGCAGGCGAAGTCCGGCGACCGGCTGGCGGTGATGGTCAACGGGTTGGGCGCGACTCCGCCGGAGGAGCTCTACATCGTCTACCGCAGGGTGCACGACCTGCTGGCCGGCCACGGCATCTCCGTCCATCGGGCTTACGTGGGCGAGTTCGCGACGTCCATGGAGATGGCGGGCATGTCGCTGACGTTCCTCCGCGTGGACGACGAGCTGGCGGCGCTGCTGGACGCTCCGGCCCATACACCTTTCTTCAAGCAAGTCTGAGGGAGAGGGGGCCAGATGATGGCAGCAGAATCGATCAGTGGCCAGGCAGTGGCGGAAGCCATGCGGCGGGCCTGCCGCGCACTCCAGGCGCAGTGTGAGTACCTGACCTCGCTGGATCAGGCCATGGGCGACGGCGACTTGGGCATCACGATGGAGAAGTTGGCCGGCGCCCTGCTGGCCTATGCGGACGCCACGCCGGTGGCAGATATCGGCAAGTTCCTGGCCGGCGCCGGCATGGCGGCCAACCGGGCCGCGCCGTCCACTATGGGGACCCTCACTTCCATCGCGCTCATGCGCGCCGGCAAGGCCGCCATGGGCAAGAGCGAACTGGCGCCCGCCGACCTGGCGGCCATATTTGCGGCTGCCGACGGGGGCATCCAGGAGAAGGGCAAGGCCACCCTGGGCGACAAGACAGTGGTGGACGCGTTGCATCCCGCCAGCGAGGCCTTCGCCGCGGCCATCGCCGCGGCGGCCTCGCCCGGCGAAGCGGGCGCTAAGGCCCTGCAAGCCGCCGAGGAAGGCCGCGACCGCGTGACCCCGTTACGCAGCCGCATCGGCCGCGCGAGCTGGGTCGGCGAGCGCACCGAAGGCAAGCTCGACCCGGGCTGTTCCGCCTTGGTGGTCGTGCTGCAGGGATTGACTCGTTAAGCGAGAGGGCAGCCCCTCCCCGGCGCCTCCCCCTCGTAGGGGGAGGCGCCCCTCGCCTTTGGCCCTGCAAGCGCACTTCCAGCTCCGTCTGAACCTCAGCCAGGGGCTGCAAAGAGCCGAAGGTGGCATCCAGATAGCGCTCTTCCCAGACTCCCTTGGCGGTCTGCTACAAGACGATGCGCTCGAAATGGTACGCCCGGCAGACCAGGTGATCATTAGGGAAGCTCCAGATGTGCCACCAGACGTCATCCTCGCCCAGATAGCTCTCACACCCCTGCCACTCGCGCTCACTCAGTTTTATGCACCTGCTCCACGTCAAAATGTCGTACCGCCCTATCTTACTCAGCCTGTCAAGCACTTATGTCCGGATCTCAGTGTTTGCTTCTTGTTTTTTGTACATTTTTGTTCTATAATTATATGAGCTTAAATGAATGTTTTGCGAATGTGTAAGCTGTCACTTTTCACCTGGCGAGTGCAGTTGGAGCAATGATGGAAGAGAAAGAGAAACTGGGATATCTGTCAGACATCGAGTTGTTCCGCGACCTGTCCGATCGTGACATATCTGAGCTGGACCGCATGACCACAATGACCAGCGTGCCTCGTGGTCGCGTTTTCTACCGGCCGGAGGAAGTGGGGGAGGTCCTGTTCTTGGTGAAGGATGGACGGGTCCAACTCTATCGCATTTCTCCCGAAGGCAAGAAGCTGGTCATCGCCACGTTGGGGCCAGGGACTTTGTTCGGAGAAATGGCTCTGCTCGGGCAGCAGATGCACAACACCTTCGCTGAGGCGCTCGACGATTGCCTGATCTACGTCATGAGCCGCACCGATCTGGAGCGACTGATCCTGAGCAAGCCCAG
Organism: Anaerolineales bacterium; assembly: GCA_017882045.1. GTDB lineage: Bacteria > Chloroflexota > Anaerolineae > CG2-30-64-16 > CG2-30-64-16 > JADGQF01. The sequence continues at coordinate 20,080 of JADGQF010000004.1, read as the reverse complement.
CGTCGGCCTGCGCGTGTTGGAGATCACCGGGCGGCGCCTGCGCGATGCCGAGGAGCGGCTGGAAGACATGGCCTTCAAGGGGATTCCCGCCCGCCTGGCCTCCTTGCTGCTTCGACTGGCTGCCGAGCGCGGTTCCACCGAGATCGTCGGCCTGACGCACCAGGACCTCGCTGAAACTGTGGGTACCTACCGGGAGACGGCAACCCAGGTGCTAAATGACATGAAATCCGACGGCCTGATCGACATCGGCCGCAAAAGGATTGACATATTGAGCGCCGAGCGTCTGCAAGCGCTCGCCGAGAGCTGACGTCCGGTATTTTTCGCGGTTTGACAAACGTTGTCACACCCTGTAGAATCTTTTCCAATCTGGCGGCAGGCAGCGCGTGCCGGCATGCTTTGTCGCCTGTGCTGAACTCTCGCTAAGTCACTCAAGGAGGAAGCGTAATGACTCACACTATCACCGACCTGTGCATTCGCGATGGCGCCTGTGTCGAGGTCTGTCCGGTTGAATGCATCATACCGGGACAGCCGCAGGACGAATGGCCGTTGTTCTACATCGATCCCGAGACCTGCATCGACTGCGGGGCTTGTGTGCCGGAATGCCCGGTGGAGGCTATCTTCCCTGAAGAGGATGTGCCTTCCTCCTTTGTAGCCAAGGGTGGCGAGGTCCTGAACGGGCCGGTCGGCATACCAGGGTTCAGCGCCATCTTCGATGGCCATGACCATAACGGTGCGGCCGTGCACCTGACTGCGACCCGCAAGTTGGCGCCGAAGGAAGTTGTCGATCTGACCCCGGCCACCGAGGAGAATGCCAAGTACTTTGAGGAAGGCCCAGGATACGGTCGCTAAGGCCCCTTCGGTAAGCTAGCTCCTTGATTTTGCAGTAGGTCCCTGCTCAGCGCGGGGGCCTACTTTTTCGTGTTGCCAGGAGGCTGCCGGCCAGATGAGTAACGAACCCGAACGACGGACCTATCCGAGCCGGCCGTTTGCCGGCGTCGGGGCAGTGGTATGGGATGGTCGCCAGGTGTTGCTGGAACGACGCGGCCGGCCGCCTGCCCAAGGCAGTTGGGCATTGCCCGGCGGACTGGTCGAGCTGGGCGAAACCGCCGGGGCCGCGCTCCGGCGTGAGGTGCACGAGGAATGCGGCATTCAGGTCGAGGCCGGCCCGATCCTCGGGCTTTTCGAGCCGATCCAGCGCGATCCCGACGGGCGCATCCGCTACCATTTCATGGTGGTGGATTTCCTGGCCTATTACGTCTCGGGCGAGCTCCGTGCGGGGGATGACGCATCCGAGGTGCGTTGGGTACTACCTGACGACCTGGGCCAGTATGATTTGGCTCCGGCCGGGCAGGAGATGATCGCGCGGGCGCTGGCGTTGTTACAGGGGTAGGGTGAGCTGATGGGGTTACATATTGTGATCGACGGCGAGCAACTGACGCTTGAGGACGTTTGGGCGGCCGCTCATGCCGCACCGGGCGCGCTGGAAGTCGTCCTGAGCCCCGAAGCGGAGGCGAAGGTAGCTCGTGCGCGGGCGGCGGTGGAGCAGTTCGTGGCCGAAGGTCGGATCGTCTACGGCATCACGACCGGCTTTGGCGCTTTCAAGGATCGCTTCATCCCGCCTGAAGAAGTACGCCAGTTGCAGCGCAACATCGTGATGAGCCACGCAGTTCGCGTGGGCGCACCGCTGGAAACAGCCGCAGTGCGCGCAATGATGATCATCCGGGCCAACACCCTGGCCAAAGGGCATTCCGGCATCCGCGGCGAGACCCTGAGCCTGCTGCTGCGTATGTTGGAGCGCGGCGTTCATCCTGTCGTGCCCCGGCAGGGTTCTATGGCTGGCGCTTCTGCTTCTGTTGCTCGTCTTCTGTTGTTGCTGCTCGCTGACACTGCTTTTTGCAGTCGTCCGGCTGCCAGGCTGGAGCGGGTTTGGGCCGCTGGGGGACCACGAGGAGACGGCTGACTTTACTCAAGCGCTGAGCGTGGCCGGCCCGCTTAGCCTGAGAGTGAATCTCCCGGGAGGCGACATCACGGTACGCACCGGCGACGATGGGCAGGTGACGTTGCAGGGGACGAAACACGTTTGGGGAATCGGGCAGGCCGACGCCGGGCGGCGCCTGAACGCGTTCCAGGTGCGCATCGAACAGTCCCGCAATCAGGTTACTATCACGGGAACGGATCCAGGGGGCGCCCGGCCGCGTGCGCCCCGCGTCGATCTCCATCACGGTCCCACGTCAGACGGCGCTGCAACTGCTGATCGGGGTCAGCAGCATCCAGGTTGAGGGCACGCAGGGTGACGCGACGATCCGGGCGGACGTGGGCCGGGTGGTGTTGACGGATGTGCTGCCGGTCGGGAAACTGGAAGTGCAGAGCCGAGTGGCCACCATCGAGCTGAATGGCAGGCTGGCGCCGAAAGCCATTTACCAGGTGACCAGCGACATCGGCGGGATCAGCCTGCACGTGCCCGGCGAGAGTAGCTTCTCTATCGATGCGCGGAGCGACATCGGCAAAGTGAGCGTGGGTTTTGAGGTGAACGGGCGCAACAGCCAGCAGGGCATCGCCGGGCGCCAGGTCAGCAGTGATATGGGCCCGGCGCCGAGCACGAAACTGACCATCCGCTCGCGGATGGGCGATATCGTCGTGGACCCGCGCTAGCTCGGGCTACTGGCGCGGCACTTCCCCTAGCACGAGAAAGCCCATCTGCTCCAGTTCCCGGCGATCGCGCACCGAGTCGTCCAGGTAATCCAGCAGAAAAGCCAGGCCAATCCCTGCGGCCAGCGCCAGCGCGACCCGCAACGGCAAATCCAGTTGCTGGCGCGCAGGGGGCGCGACCACGCTGACCACCGGCGGGTCGATCAAGCGGATGTCGGCTTCTGGGGCGCTGAACTGGGCGAAGAAATCCGCGCTGTGCTGGGTCAGGGTCGCGGCGATGGCGTTGGCGATGGCGCGCAGTTGCTTCTCGTCGCCCCAGCCCACGTTCACCGTTAGGATGCGGTGCAACTTTCCCGGCTGCGTGCTCGCGCCGATGACCCCGGCCGGTACGTTGATGCCCTCTTGGGCTAGCTGCTGGCTGACTGCGCTGGCGAAAAGCTGGCTGCGCACGATCTCACCCAGGTCGTCGACCAGGTATTCAGACGTAAGCATGCTATAGTAGCGGTCGTAAGTGTAGACGCCGGGAATGCGCTCGGGCTGAATACCCACGTTGAAGCGCATGCTGGCGGAGTAACTGGCCGGACTGGGCTGCCACGGTTTTTGCATGACGACCGTTATCAGTCCGACCAGCAGGACCAGCCCCACCGGGAGCCACCAACGGCGCCGGATGATCAACCAATAAGCACGAAGCTCCATAGACTCTCCCTCAAGCAGCACTTAGCAAGAACTCTCTTAGCTCTTGCTCGAATCGTTCCGTCCCGAAGCGCTCCGCATTCGCGCGGCAAGCCGCAGGGTCATAGGCCGACGGGTTGAAAGTGGACAGCACCGTTTTCAGCGATTCCACGGTTTGGTCGGCGAAGAGCTCGCCTGTCTGGCCCGGCAGCACCGTGTCCAGCGCGCCTCCGCCGGCGTAGGCGACCACGGGCCGGCCGGCGGCCTGGGCCTCCAGCGGCGCAATGCCGAAGTCATCCCGCCCCGGAAAGATGAAGGCCCTGGCGCGTTGGAAGAGGCAGACCAGTTCGTCCCAGGGTACGCGGCCGAGGAAAGTCACGCTCGGCCCGGCCATTTTCTCCAACGCCGGCCGGTCGCGCCCGTCACCGTAGACCAGCAGCTTCAAACCAAGCTCCGTGCAGGCGCGCACCGCCAGGTCCACCCGCTTGTAGGGGATGAGCCGGCCCCCTGCCAGGAAGTAATCGCTGGGCGCCTCGCCGGACGGCAAGAAACGCGCCAGGTCGACCGGGGGGAAGATGATCGTGCTCTCGCGCCTGTAGTACCGCCGGATCCGTTCCTGGACCTCGGTCGAGATGGCAACGAAGTGACTGACCCGCTGCGCCGCGGCATAATCCCAGCGTCGCAGCAACGACACGACTGGCCTCAGAGCCAAGTCGGCTGCGGGCGGCAAGCCCTCGCGTTCCCGGTACGTCTCGTACTGCCAGAGGAAGCGCGTGGGGGTCAGGCAATAACAGACATGTCTGGCGTTCTGCGGCGCTGCCACGAAGTGACAGAAGCCGCTCTTATTGCTCAGGATAAGGTCGTAGCCGGTCAGGCGCAACCCACTGAATGCCAGCGGGTACACCGGCATGTAGACCTGGTGATGGCGAGTGACGCCCGGCAGCCGCTGTATGAAAGTGGTGCGAATATCCCACGCGCGGTACCGCGCGGGCATAATCTCCGGCGCATACATGCTGGTGTAGACCGGGGCCCCGGGGAACATGCCCACCAGAGTTTCCAGCACGCTCTCGGCGCCGCCAACCTGATTCAACCAGTCATGGACGAGGGCAAGGCGTGGTGTGTGATGCGGAATGCGCGCAGTAGACAACACGTGTGTTAAGAGCCTGCCTCAGGATTCTGCTCAGACGCGGGTTTAGGCTCTTCTTCGGACTTCGCCCCGGCCGGCGTGAAGCGCATGAACCCTTGCAAGCGGTGAATATCGATCTTGTTATGGTAGCCGCAATGGGGGCATAGGACCTGCGCATGCTTCTTGCCCTCGCTCTGCGCCAGATAGGTCTCGATCTCTTGGGTGGTCGGCATAAAGCGCCGGCCGCATTTTGTACAAGTCAAGCCAATCATTGTATACCTCCATCCGCGCCTATTCTACCCTTTGGGAGGACAATTGACAAGCGACTGCCGGCGTGGTGTAATGCCGCACGCGAAGGGGGAGCCATGGACGCAAAGCGTCTCTCATTCACTCGAGGTGACAGCATGCCCGATCCAATTCGTCTGGCTTTCATCGGCACCGGTTTGATTGTCAACAGCGACCATTGGCCGGCCGTGAACACACTGCGCTCGGATTTCGAGGTCGTGGCTCTGTGCAATCGCACCCCCGCCAAGGCCGAGGCCTTGGCCGAGCGGGTGGCCCAGGAGACAGGCAAACGCCCGGCGGTGTACGCTGACTACGCCGCCATGCTGGCCCAGGAAAGGTTGGATGCGGTCTCGCTGGCTTTGCCTACGATCATCAATCCCCAGGTCACGGAGGCGGCGCTGGCCGCCGGATGCCACGTCATCGTCGAGAAGCCCATTGCCGCGAGCGTGGAGGATGGGGAGCGCATGCTCGGCTGGCCAAAGAAGTACGGCCGCGTGTTGATGGTGGCTGAAAACTGCCGCTATCTGGATAGTTACCAGCACGCGGCGCGGCTGGTGGCCGAGGGCGCCATCGGCCGAGTGGTCACGGCGCAGTGGGTGCTCTGTCCTTACACCGCGCCCGACAACCAATACGCCCTGACCCCCTGGCGCCAGGAGCCGGCTCATCCCGGCGGGTTCTTGAGCGATGGCGGAGTGCATCATATGGCGACACTGCGGACCGTTCTCGGGGAGGCGAGCTCCGTGCAGGCCAGTGTGGCTTCCTATCGCCCAGACCTGAAACCGGCCGACACCCTGGTGGCGGTCATGAATTGGGCCTCAGGGGCGCTTGGCAGTTACCAAGTGACCTATGCTGTACAGGGACCGTATTCGCCTTTACAGGTGATCGGCGTGGAAGGGATGGTGCTGGCGACGAACGAATGGGTCGAGTTGCGCCCCAATGGCGGCGAGGCGCAGCATTGGGATGAGCCGAGCCCCTACGGTGGGATGCGCGCCATGTACGCGGACTTCGCGCAGGCCGTCCGCACGGGACGACCGCCGCGTTCCACTCCCGAGGAAGGCCTGGCTGACCTGCGCTTGATTGTGGCGATGCTGCAATCGAACGAGTCGGGCAGGGCGGTGCGCCTGGCAAGATAATACTGGCTCAGCCGTTCGTTCTGGTTTCCGGGAAGCTCTGGCACAGGGCGATCAGATCTTCGGTCTTAGCAAGGACCTTCCAGTCCAGCGTGCTCACGACCTGAGTATCTGTCACCCCGGGGATGCTACGTATCCAACTCATCACATAGCCGCTGAGCGAGGCCGTTCGCTCGCCGATGAGTAGGACCATTGCGTCGCAGACATGGCAATGGAACAGTTTGGCGACGTAGCCGACTTCGACTTCATTGTGCCGTGGCAGAGCGACAAGGGCCTCGTAGACCGCTCGCTCTTTGCCCGGCTCGATATGGATCATGGCCGTCGCAGAGGCGCGGCGGCTCCATGGCGAGTCCTGCAGCGAGATATCATCGATCACGTCGCCGTGAACTACGCCGTCGAAAGCCAGGAAGCTTTTCGTCCCGCGCACGCCCGGCACGCCGCGAATCTCGTCGATCAGAAAATCGTCGAAGTGTTCGAGCTCGTCGACCAGGCAGACCAGGCGCAGGTCAGCCCGCATCCGTAACCAGTTGATCCAGAGGGGAGTCACGGCCGAGCCTTTGTAATTGCGCACGTTTTCCAACACTTGCTCGCGCGTCGTCTCATCCTGGTTGGCGTGAATGTCGATGTCGACGACGGCCAAATACTGTTTCATCAAGCAGTCTCCTCGGCTTCAGAACCTGTGATGCTTCGCTCCTTCGAATAAGCTAACAAAGCGTAGCATAAATTATCATAAATCACAAAGCCGATGACCACGATTATGCGAGATACTTAGATGCCAATTGCCGCACCGGTGTTCATCACCGGAGTGAATGGTTTCATTGCCGGGCACCTGGCGGAGCGGCTGCGGGCCGCGGGCGTGCCCGTTTGTGGGCTTGCTCGCCGCCCCGAGGCCGCGGCCTGGCTGGCCGCCCAGGGCGTGGAGGTCCGCGCCGGCGACCTGTCCGATTTCGCGGCCCTGACCGCCGCCCTGGAGGGTTGCCGGAGCGTCGTGCACGCTGCCGCCTGGACGGGTGGGCCTGGCCTCGGAGCGGAACGCGCCTGGGAAACGAACGTGGCCGGCACGGCCCACGTGCTCGCGGCCGCGCGGGCGGCACGTGTGGAGCGCTTCGTGTATATCAGCAGCGTCGCGGTTTATGGTCTCAACCGGGCGCCGCTCATCGACGAGAGCATGCCTACCTTGCCCGTAGGGCAGCTCTATCCGGACAGCAAGATCACGGCTGAGGCCGAAGTGCGGGCAGCCGGTCTACCCTATGTGATCGTGCGCCCGGCCTCCACTTATGGTCCGCGTGGCGATGCCTGGACGCTTGGGCCGATCGAGGATATCCGCCGCGGCCGGCTGGTTCTGCTCGGCCAGGACCGCGGTCTGGTCACTCCGGGCTATATCGACAATGTGATAGATGGCCTCCTGCTGACGCTCGGCCATCCGGCTGCTCTGGGCGAGACCTTCAACCTGTGCGACGATCGGGCGGTGACGTTCCGGGAGTTCTACCTGGCCTACGCTCGCATGTTGCACCGTGATCGCTTGCCGGCGGTGCCCGGCTGGCTGGCCCGCCTGAGCCGGACTGCGCCGGCAGGCTGGGCGCGCCGCCTTCTCGGGCGCCGGCCGATCGGCCCCTGGTCGCTGCACTTTCGTCTCAACCCTTCGCAGTTCAGCATTGAGCGTGTGCATCGTCTCCTCGGCTACCGGCCGGCGGTCGAGTTCGCCGAAGGCATGCGGCGCACGGAGACCTGGCTGCGGCAGGCCGGATATTTGTGAAGCCTCTGCTTTTTGGCAATTGTCAGTTTCGGGGCTAGTATTAGTCCATGCGTATGTATCTCGAAAGCCTTGGCTGCCGGCTGAACTACGCGGAGATGGCCGGTTTGGGCCGCCAGTTGGTAGAGGCGGGCCATGAACTGGCGGCCTCGGCGGGCGACGCCGACATCTGTGTGTTGAATAGTTGTGCTGTGACCGGCGAGGCGGCGCGTAAGAGCCGCCAGCTAGTCCGGCAATTGGCCCAGGTCAATCCGAGGGCCCGCCTGGTCGTCACCGGTTGTTATGCTACCCTCGAAGGCGAGGCAACCGCGGCCCTGCCAAACGTCGAATTAGTGGTGAGCAACGCGCGCAAGGATGAATTACTCAGCCTGATTGCGTCTCGTGCCGCTGACTCGCGCATCGCACCTCGCGACGCCGAGAGACTGCCTCTCCAGCCAGGTGACGGCGAACTCGGTCGTACCCGGGCCTTTGTCAAAGTTCAGGACGGTTGCCACAACCGTTGTACATTTTGCATCGTAACGGTCGCGCGCGGTGAGGAGCGTAGTCGTCCGGCCGTGGAGGTGGTGGCGGAGATCAATGGGCTGCACCAGGCGGGCTACCAGGAAGCGGTGTTGACCGGCGTCCATCTGGGCGGATACGGCCGCGATCGCGGGGAGGACTTGCGCAGCTTGATGACGGCGCTGTTGGAAGAAACTGCCATTCCTCGTCTGCGGCTTTCTTCGCTCGAGCCATTCGATCTCGATGCCGGCTTCTTCGCCCTGTGGCAGCAGAGCGGTGGCCGGTTGATGCCGCATTTGCATCTACCGGCCCAGTCCGGCAGTGACACGGTCCTTCGCCGGATGGCGCGCCGTAACCGGGTCGCGGATTTCGAAGCCTTAGTGGCCGCGGCGCGGGCGCACATCCCGGGTCTTACCCTTACTACCGACCTGATTGCCGGCTTTCCAGGCGAGGGCGGGGAACAGTTCGGCGAAACAGTCGCGTTTGCCCGGCGGGTCGGGTTTGCCCACATGCACGTCTTTCCCTACTCGGCGCGTGCGGGCACCGCAGCGGCTCGTTTCGCCGGGCAGGCGCCGGAGGCTGAGCGGCGGCGCCGCAGCCGGCTGCTGAACGAGTTGGATGCCGAGCTGGGCCGAACCGTGCGCGAGGATATGCTCGGACAGGTGCGGCCGGTGCTGTGGGAAAATCGGTCGCCGAGGCCAGACACGGGCCTGTTCCCGGCGAGCACGGAAGTTTGGTCTGGCCTGACCGACAATTATCTGCGTGTGCGCATGGCGGCGCCGGAAGGCCTTGATTTGCACAACCGTATTACCCAGACCAGGCTCGTCAGCCTGGTGGGATACGAACTGCAAGGTCAGCTGATCTGCAGTGCAGATGATCAGCTGCGCAGATGATGGTGGACGCAGCAGAAGAAGAGGAAGGAATATGAGCCTCGAAGAACGTTTAGATACTGATCTGAAGGATGCCATGCGGCGCGGCCAGGAGACCCGCAAACTGGCGATCCGTTCGGCAAAGACCGCGATCATGATGGCCAAAGTGGCCGGCGAAGAAGCGCGCACCCTGACCGATGACGAAGTGCTCGCGATCATCGCCCGCCAGGTCAAGCAGCGCCGCGACAGTATCACTGAGTTCGCCAAAGGCGGACGCCAGGACCTGATTGACCAGGAGCAGGCGGAGATCGACGTCCTCACGGTGTATTTGCCCGCCCAGATGGACGAGGCAGCCGTCCGTGTGTGCGCGCAGGCAGTTATTAAGGAACTGGGTGTAACCGATCTCAAAGGAGTCGGGCCGGTTATGAAGCGTTTGACGGCCGAATTGCGCGGCCAGGCGGATGGGCAGGTTATCAACCGCGTCGTGCGAGAACTCCTTGCCACAGCCGGCCACTGACCGCCGCCGCGGGCTGATGGGGCCGCTGACAGGGGCAGGCTAATGGCTGCTGACTCGTTCCTTATGGGACCGCACAAAAGGCGTCCGGGCCGTGTTCTCGTGGCCCAGGACATCCCCTGGCGGACACGCGTGCGCTTTCTGGGCGGCTGGTTGTTGACGCTGGTACTCTGCGCGCTTATTTTGGTGGCGCCGTTGCCGCTCAGCGGCCAGGTATTGCTGCAGGTGGGCGACGTGGCTCGCAGCGACGTGATGGCGCCGCGCGGCGTCACGTACGTCAGCGACATACTCATAAAACAGCGCCAGGATCTGGCCGCCAGCGCGGTGCCCGCAGTCTATGATGCCCCACAGGCGCGTATCGGACGCCAGCAGCTCACAATTGCCGGCCAGTTGCTCGATTTTGTCGGCAGCGTGCGCAGCGACAGCTACGGCGATGCGGCAGCCAAAGCCGAGAATCTGCGAAGCATTAACAGCGCCAAGCTTTCCCCCGAAGCGATCAACCGTATACTCAGCATGAGCAACACCGCCTGGGACCGTGCGGCCAACGAGATACAGAATGTCCTCGAAGCCGCCATGCGCGACGAGATCCGCGACAACAACCTGGCCGACGAGCGGCGCAAGGTGGCTTCGTTAGTGCGCCTGGACCTTCCCGACGACGACGCGGCGGTCGTGCGCGAGATCGTGCAGGATTTGCTGGTTCCTAACAGCTTTTACAACGCGGACAAGACCGACCAACTCCGGCAAGAGGCGCGCCAACGTGTGGAACAGGTGACTACGACCATTGCACGTAACGAGGTGATCCTGCGCGCCGGCGATATCGTCGCCGCGTCGGATGTCGAGGCCCTCGACGCGCTGGGCTTGCGACAGGCCACCTGGGGCTGGCAAGAGTTGCGCGGCGCCCTGGCCTTCCTGTTCTTGCTGGGTGTTGTGTTCCTGTACTATCTATGGAAAGAAAAGCCGGTTATCTGGCTGGCGCGTGCCGAGTCGCTGTTGCTGGCTCTGTCGCTGATTCTCTTTCTGTTGGCTGCCCGGCTCGTCATCCCGGCGCACGCACTACTGCCCTATATGTTTCCCTACGCGGCCCTGACAATGATCCTTAGCGTCATGGTCGGTCTCGATCTGGCCCTGGTGACAACCGGATTCTTTGTGCTGCTGGTGGGCTGGCTGACGGGCGGCAGCCTTGAGCTGATGGCCTATGCCTTCTGCGCGGCCCTGGTGGGGGCGCTCACGCTGCGCCGGGGAGAACGCCTGGGCGGCTACGCCTGGGCTGCCGCCTACGTGGCCGTGGCAGCAGTCCTGGTCGTCGGCGCCTTCCGTCTGGTCAGCGGCGAGTTGGATCCACGCGGCCTGGCTGAGCTGACCGCGGCGGCAGTCGTCAACGGCCTGGTGACAATGACCGTGACCCTGCTGGGCGTCTATCTGGCCGGGATCGTGTTGGGTATCATTACGCCTCTGCAGCTGCTCGATATTTCCCGTCCCACTCACCCTCTCTTGCGCCAACTTCTGTTGAAGGCCCCGGGCACCTACCACCATACTTTGCTGGTCAGCAACATGGCCGAGCGCGCGGCCGAGGCGATCGGTGCAGATGGCCAATTGGCGCGCGTTGGCGCTTATTACCACGATGTCGGCAAAACCATCCGCCCGTACTTCTTTATTGAGAACCGGGACGAGAACCTGGATCCGCATGCCCGGCTGGACCCATACACCAGCGCTCAGATCATCATCAGCCACGTGACCGATGGCATAGAGTTGGCGCGAAAGTACCGCCTGCCGCACCGGATCATCGACTTTATCCCCGAGCACCAGGGCACATTGCTGGTGCACTATTTCTACTATCAGGCCGTCAAGGCGGCCGGTTCAGCGGGTAGAGTGGATAAGGCCCAGTTCACGTATCCCGGCCCCCGTCCACAGAGCCGTGAGACCGCGATCACCATGCTCGCAGACGGCGTAGAGGCGACCGTGCGGGCCAGGCACCCGGCCAGCATGGAGGAGATGGCGCAGATCATCGCCGAAAGCGTGCAAAGCCGGATCGATGCCGGCCAGTTGGACGAGTGCTCGCTGACGCTGAGTGATCTGCACGAGATCAGGCGCGCTTTCCTCGACGTCCTGCGCGGGCTGCATCATCCACGCATAACCTACCCCAGCGACCCGGTAGAGGAGCTGGCGCCGGCCGCACCAGCTGTAGCCGCAACGGCACTAGCAGAAACAGAGGCAGCTCATGGCGAAGGATAATCCGCCGGAGGATCAGGAAGCTCCAGTTCCGGATGAGGCGATCAGTATTCAGGTCGATAAGCGTTATTCGCAAGACGTCGACGCGGCCGACCTGGCGCGGGCAATCGGGGCCGCCCTGCGGGTCGAGGGCCACCCGCAGGGCGAGCTGACGTTGGTCGTGACGGGCGACGAGGAAGTGCAGGCGTTGAACTTGCAGTTCTTGGGTGAGGATCACCCGACGGACGTGCTTTCTTTTCCAAGCGCCGAGGAAGCGACTGACCCCGGCCGGCCCGTCTTTGTTACTGCGCCGGATGCTGAACCCGAGGCAGCAGCCTACCTCGGAGACATCCTCATCGCCCTGCCCTTCGCCCGGCGGCAGGCCGCTGACCTGGGGCGCGAGCTGAAGGCCGAGCTAAGGCTGCTTGCCGTGCACGGCACCCTGCACTTGTTGGGCTACGATCATGCCGAGCCCGAAGAGGAAGCGATATTGTGGGCGCGCCAGGACGCGATTCTCGCTCAGGTGGCAGACTGATATCTTTCCTGCGCGGCTTCCACTTCGCCGCGCAAGGCATTGCGTACGTGGTACGCACACAGCGCAACGCCCGCGTACACCTGTTAATCGCCGGCCTCGTCATCGCGGGTGCGCTTTACTTTCGCGTCAGCGCCGCCGAATGGGCCGTGCTCATGGCGACAATCGGTTTGGTGCTCACCGCCGAAGTCTTTAACACGGTGGTCGAATTGGCGGTCGACCTGTTGGTGCAATACCAGGATCCACGCGCCAAGGTTGCCAAGGACGCGGGGGCGGGTGCGGTGTTGATCGCCGCCATCTGCGCGGTGGGCGTTGGCGTGGCTGTTTTCGGGCCGCGCTTATGGACGCTGGTGTTTGGCGCCAGACCCTTTGGGCCCTGACCTGCATGGATGCTATAATCGCCTTATATGGATGCTATAATCGCCTTATGACGAGAGACAGAGCTACCATGCAGGCGTCGCTGGCTCAGGCGCTCGAGGACATGCACCAGCGTCTCGCTGAAACTGTCCTCGACCTGGATCAGGAAGCGTTGGACTGGCGCCCGGCGCCTGGCCTACCCGCGGTAAGCGATTTGCTGGCCCAGGTGGCCGCGGAGGAGCATCACTGGATTGCGGAGGCGCTCGCCGGGACGCCGGCGGGTTGGGAGACGGATAACCGGGACCTGGTCGAGCAGGAGGGCGCACATCCCCTTTTTCGATTGGGCAGTACCGGCCAATTCAGTCAGGTTATCCTTAACAACCTGGCGCCAGGCGAATGGGCGCTGGAGCGATGGTTGGATGGCCGGCCGGTGACCGTCGCACTCTGTATTCTGCATGTGCTCGAGGAACTGGCGCGCACCCTGGGGCAGATCGAGATGGTGGCGGGTTTGTGGGCGGCGCGCCGTCCTTAAGCTCACACGTGCGAATTGAGCCAGGCGCAAGGGCAGAACGTGAGACATAAGACGCGTCTGTGAGGGCGTAGGTCTTACGTTTTCGTTTTGCGTTTTTCTTTTTGTCCAACTGACACGGAGGTGTTTGTGGCAGCGAGCATGACGAAGCGGCAACGTTTGGAGGCCACCTTTGCCGGGCAGCCGGTTGACCGGGTGGCGGTCGCGCTGTGGCGGCATTTCCCGGGCGACGATCAGCGCCCGGCCGACCTGGCTGCTGCCACCCTGGCGTGGCAACGGCAATACGATTGGGATTTCATCAAGGTCTCGCCCAGCAGCAGCTTCTGTCTGGTTGACTGGGGGGTTGAGGATGTCTGGCTCGGAGGAGATGAGGGCACGCGCGAGTATACGAGACATGTTATTCAGCGCCCCGAGGACTGGACCAGGCTGAGCGTGCTCGACCCGACGAAGGGCTTCCTGGGAGGGCAACTGCATTGCCTGGAGATGATCCGAGACGGCGTTAAAGATGAGGTGCCCTACATCCAGACCATCTTCAGCCCACTGGCCCAGGCCAAGAATCTGGCCGGCGGTGACCGGCTGCTGGTGCACTTGCGCGAGGCCCCGGAGGCGGTGCACGCCGGCCTGCAGACGATCACGCAGACCACCATCGCTTTTCTCAAAGCCTGCCAGGCTCGCGGCATCGCCGGGATATACTACGCCTTGCAGTTTGCCACCTATCGCCTGCTGAGCGCGGACGAACACCAGGTCTTCGGCGCACCCTACGACCTCCGCATCCTGGCCGCGGCCGGGGAATGCTGGTTCAACATGTTGCACTTGCATGGATCGGATATCATGTTCGACCAGGCAGCCGCTTACCCGTTCTATCAGGCCATCAACTGGCATGACCGGGAGACTGCGCCCAGCCTGGGCGAGGGCTTGCGGCGCTCCCGCGCAGCCGTCTGTGGTGGTCTGGCTCGCTGGGAGGATCTGTTGCGCGGGACGCCGGACGGGGTGCGTGCGCAGGTGACTGATGCGATCCGGCAGACGGGCGGCCGGCGTCTGATCGTGGCCTCGGGCTGCGTCGCGCCGGTCAACGCGCCCTTCAGCAACTTGAGGGCAGTGCGAGAGAGCGTCGAGGGCGCCTAGAAACGCAGAACGAAAAACGGATTGGATCAAACAGGATGGCGCCCGATTTCGTCTACTGTCCCCGTTGTGGCGCGCCGCTAGGCGAACGTGTCACTTTCGGGCGCTTGCGCAAAGCCTGCCGCTATTGTGGCTTCATCCACTTCAAGGACCCGAAGGTGGCGGTGGCTGCTCTCGTCAGCGACGGCGCGCGCGTGCTGTTGGTGCGCCGGGCCGTGGTCCCGCGGGCCGGTTTCTGGGCTCTGCCGGCGGGGTACATGGACCAGGACGAGTTGCCCGAAGAAGCCGCAGTGCGCGAAATTGCCGAGGAAACGGGCATCGACATCCATCTACATGGGCTCCAGGCCGTGGTCGCGCTGGGTGGCTGGGACGAGCGCCGAGGGATATTGCTGGTTTACCGAGCCGAGCCTGTGTCGGGACGGGCAACCCCGGCCGACGACGTCAGCGATGCCCGCTGGTTCGCACCGGCTGAGGTGCCGTGGGACGAACTGGCCTTTGAGTCGACCGCCGACCTGCTGCGACAGTGGGTCAGTAGTCTTCCCGACCGGTAAGAGTCGCTTCGATCTTCCCGCTATATCAGTGGCCGCAACGCTTGTCCGCAGTGCTTGCAGAAGGCGGCATCTGCGTCGTTAGCGGTGCCGCAGGCCGGACAGACGGCGCGGCCGGCCGGAGCGGGCAACTCCCTGGGTTTGCGCTTGAGTCTAAGGCGCGGGAATCTGAGCCAGCGGTCGCCGAGTCGGCGCGCGCCAAGCCGGGGAGCGCGGATCGTGGGCAGGTGGAACCTCGGCGCATGTTGGACGAGGCGCGCCGCCAGCTCCTTACCCTGTAGAAACGCTTGCCGGTACATATCCCGCATCTGCTGCGTGGAGACGTGCCGTCCCGTCAGGTACCACTGGAGCACCACTTCTCCAACTACGTAGGTCCCGGCGTAGGCGATCGCGACCTTGGGCAGGATGCCCCACCCCGGTACGAGACCAACCAACGAGCGTGCGAGCTGCCGCCACAGGAACCCGCCGCCCAACACCCCGCCGAATTCGCCCAGGTAATACTGCCAATCGCGTGGCAGGCCGAGCGCTAACCCCAGCTTGTACACCAGCAGGGCCTGCCCTTTGGTCAGCACGAGCATATCGGTCACGTTGAGCGGCAGATCGAGGACGGGCACGATCTCGGCGATGCCCGAACCAAGCGAATAGGTCGCATTGGCGATGCAACTCTCGCTGATCAGGCGGCGGGCGATCAGAAGGCGGAAAAGGGGGAAGTGCCTGCCAAGGGCCAGTTGGTCACCGGGCAGCATTTCCAGAACCAGCGGAGCAAAGGTGTTTTCGAGAAACTTGCGATCGGTTGCTTGCCCGCCGACCGCACGCGCCGGGCCCCAGCCCGCCCACTCCGGAAGCCGGCTGTTGGCGTTCGCCTCACCGAACTGGTTGTGAAAAACCAGCATCTTTTTGCCGGCCGCACCCCAGTCACGCACCAGCGCTCGCTCGGCTGCCTCATCGCTCTCGGCGCTCGAGAGCATCACTATGATGAGGTCCGCGTTCCTGGCCTCCGCTGCGTCCCCCGGTGTCGCGATCAGGATGGGTGCCTGTGTAGATACCTGGGGACGGGCCGGGTCGCTGCGCAACTGCCCGGCCAGGGTGTGCCTGCCACTGCCTGCCTGGCCCACGATGGCGATGCGCACGTCGCGCTCGGCGGCCTCGCGAATCGGTCGCAGATCCAGTTCTTGCAGGTTTTTCCAAACATTAGCGAACGCGTCCAGTGTGCCCATGCGGAACGATTTCCTTATAATTCACGCGAATAGTAAGAAGCCGGGTCTCGTTTTGGCGGCAACCCGGCTTCTGGATTCGGCGCGTTATGGGTTCAGATCTCCACCGACGGGTCGCTGGGCGGCTCGTTGATGGCCGGCGACGTCATTGTTTCGGACGGAGCGGCAGGCGCCTGCGGTGGCACGGGCCCGGTGGAGACGGGCGCACCGCTGCTCTGCAGCCGCTCCAGCAGCTTGCCGAGCTCACGGTTGAGCGTCTGCAAACCGACCAGGAGACCCTGGCGCATGTCGTCCACGACGTCGGTCTCTCTTGCCCTGACGGCTACCTGCTCGGCCTGCGTCCTGACCTTCTTCGCGGTCTCGCTTTCGCTGGCCCTACGCACGGCCTCATCGACCTGCACGCTGAAGTTCTTAACGCCCTCGCTGATCTCCGTTTGCAGCCGCTTGCATTCTTCGCTCTCCCACGCCAGTCGCGCCGCCTCGGTAACCTGGTTCACCAGGCGGGTGAGTTCGTCAGACAAGTTCGTGCTCGGACGCGGTTCCTGGGTCATCTTTTCCTCCCTATAGGGATCTCATTTGCATCTGGTGTTCTATCCCTCTATACGCAATGGCGCCAGAGAAGTTGCAGCCTAGCGCGTCCGCCCCCCGATCTGCAACTTGCCGTCGAGCACGATCTGATCCTGGCCATCAGGTGTCGTTAGGCGCTGCCCACTCGCCGGATCGTATATGCCGGCCACCAACCGGTAGTTTCCAGGCGGCGCGTCCGCATCGATCGTGATCCGGTGCTCGTCGCGCAAGTATTCGCCGGGCAGCCAGCCGGTCGTCGGGAACCGTCCGTTGCCCGGCTGGGCATCCCCGAAGCCCCGTATAGTTCCGCCTTCATCCAACAGGTGTACGAACACCGCGTAGGGGCGCTCCGAGCTCTGCCGGGCCTGCCAATACAGGGTAAGGCCGAATGAGGCGCCCGGCTGGTATCCCCCTTCCGGTGCGGCGAGGTCGTAGCCGAGCAGGCGGGCGCTGCTGCCCAGGGAAACATCGGTCGCATGCGAGGGAGCCGGCGGGGTGGTGTCGTGAACACGGCCACGCACGGTGACCCGCCCCAAGGCCAGATGATCGGCGCCGCCGGCAGTCAGGAGGCGTTGCCCGCCGGCCGGACGGAAAAGGCCGGCCACCATGGAGTAGCTGCCATCGGCCAGGTCGGCGCGCGGACGGAAACTGGCTTGCGTGCGGATCAGCGTGCCGGGAGACCACTGGCTCGTAGCGTAGGCTGCACCAGGCGGTTCTTCCCAATTGCTGGCCAGGCCACCACGGCCGTCGAGCACCTGCACGAAAGCCTTGTAGTCGGCTGTGGGTGTGCCGGTGGCTTGCCAGAACAACGTGACCTTGCGTTCTTCGCCGGGCGCCGTCGGATTCTGGTCGAGCGTGTATCCCAGGAAGCGCAGGCCGTCGTTGAGATCGACCGGGTGGTAACTGGCGATGGGCAGGCGTTCAGGCCCGAGGGGTTGCCCGGCCGGCCCCACAAGCATGGCAAAGAGCATGGCCGACTGGCCCAGGCGGCTGCCATCCGCGCCGGTTACTTCCAACGCCTCGCGGCTGTCCGCCGGCCTGACCGCCACTTCCAGGCTGTAATGGCCCGGGGGAGTACCGGCCGGTATTAGCAGGCCAACGGCATCCTGGGCATGCCAACTGCTTGCGTCCTCGCCCGCCCGTGCGACCTGAGCTTGCCCGGCCTGACTGTTCACGCCCAATGGTTGATAGTCGTTTTGCGCCCAGAGGCGGCCCAGGCTATCGACCAGGCGGACACTGACGGCCAGGTCCGATGGTGGGGCGGCCGCGCGCCAGTTCAGTGTCAACTGGGCGACGGTGTTGGCCGCCGGGATCGGACCGGCGTCCCCAGCGGCGCTCTCCAGCGTCAGCGGATTACCCGGCAGGGCGAAGTGGAGGAACGACGACGTTGCTGCCTGGCCGGCGCCGCCGCTTTCGGCCGACCAGGCGCTCAGTCGCGTGCCGGGACCGTACCACTCGTTGCCGAACAGGCGGGCCTCCCGACCCAGGTAGTTTTCCACCCGGATCTCGGTGCCACCGCCGCCCGACAGGTGCGCTGGGAACCAGAGATGGCCCGTGCGCAGCGCCGCATCCACTTCGCTTTGCAGGGCAGGCCCCCAGTCCGGTGAGGGGGCAAGCACGGCTGACGGCCCGTCCGGCGAGCCGTAGCTGCGCCAATAACCTACCTGCCAGGGATAGATGCACAGGACGGTATCGCCCGGCGCGCCCTGTTCGACCGTGCGGGCGACGAGCGCCCGGTAGTCATCGCCGGGATAGCGCGGCACGGTGTAAAAGGCGGACAGGCTGGCCGCGGTCAGCAGCGACATAAGGGCCAGGCCGGCTACAGCCCAGATACGGCCGCGCCGCCACACCCGCTCCAGCCCGGCGGCGAGTATGAGCAGGAAGGGCGGCAGGCCCATCAGCAGCAAGCGTTCGCCACGCTCCGGGAAGAACGGGTAGCGCAGACTGACCAGGAAGCCGCTCGACAGGATGGTGAGCACGACGACGACCAGCATCGGCAGCGCCGATTCCCGCTCCCGCCTGTCCTGTCCGGCCATCTCGCGCGCCTTATGCGCCCGAGCGGATGCCGGTGGCGGGGCCTTTGGCTCATCTGAAGCGCCAGGCCGCGACGCCCGGCCTGAGCGCGCGCTGCGCCCGACTTGCCGGAGTGCGAACCACAAGAGCCACAATCCAACCAGTGCGAGTGCGACGGGCCAGTACGGCGCAAGCGGCCCTTCGAGGTGGCCTGCCACGAAAGCCGACAGGTGCCGTCCCAGGTAAACGAAGAGGCTCAGCGGCTGATCCGCGTCCTGTCGCACTTTGTTGCTGATATAGGGTATCAGTTTGGGTGTCGCGTAGAGCAGCCATGGCACGTAAAGTAGCGCGCTGATGGCCTGCAAGCCCAACCATGCGACCAGCGAGCGCACGTCCCTGCGCCAGCGCCAGGCGGCGTAGATCGTCAGCCCCAGCGGCAGAAAGGCCGCGTAGTACTGGGTGTAGAGGGCGGCAGTCGTGAGCACCACGTACAGGACCATGGCGCCACCCAGAGGCACGCGACGAGAAGAGGCCAGCGCGTTTCGTTCAGCGCGCTCATCGCGTCTGGGCGCTGCAACCTCTGGCCCATTCAGCAGGCGCCAGGCTGCGATCAGGCTGCCAAGGCCGAGCAGCGCAACCAGGCCGTACATACGCACTTCCTGGCTGTAGTAGACGTGCAGTGGGTTGAGGGCCAGCAAGAGCGCGGCCAGCCAGGCGCCCCGCCGCCCCAGCATCTGCCGCCCGGCTGCGTAGATCGCCGGGATTGTCAGCGTGCCGGCGGCGACCGAGAACAGGCGCAGCGCGACCGGGCCTGTGCCGGCTAGCAGTGTCCAACCGTGCAGCAACACATAGTAGAGGGGAGGGTGGATATCCAGGGACGTGAGGGCCGCGATCTGGCCCAGTGGGTGCGTGGCGAACCAGACGGAGTAGCCCTCATCCCACCAGAGGGGCTGGAACTGGAGGCGCAGGACGCGCAGGACCAGCCCTGCCAGGATGAGCAAAAGTATGGCCAGGAGGCTGGTCCGCGGAGAGGGACCGGGTTTCTCAGAGTAACTTGATCTCTGAGGCCCCGCTCCCTCTCCGGTAGCCGGTCCTTTTTGAGCTACTTCTGTTGCCATACCGGGGCAAATTCTCGGATATCGCCACCGACAGTCAAGGTGGCCGGATCGGAGATCGGTTGGCCGCCGGGGCCGGATATGAGCCAGGCGGTGTATTGGCCATCAACCGCGGGCGCAATCTCGATCTTGCACCCGGTGTTGTACTGGAATTGCGACGGGAGACCCGCATTTGCCCAGGAGGTTGTAGGCGAGAACGAGGGTTCTTTCGTCTGGCCGCCGCCGGTTACCCTGAGCGTACCGCCCACAACCCCATTCCGCGATGAATTCCAGACCAAACAAAAGACAGTGACGAGCGGGTTGGTATTGACACGCGGGTTTTCGCCATTGACGGCGAACTGCGAGGCCGGCGCCGGTGGTTGGGTTGGCTGGGCCGGCG
>JADGQF010000200.1 GCA_017882045.1 Anaerolineales bacterium | reverse complement strand
CAACGCAGCCTGTACCGCCGCGACCGGAGGCGCGATCGTTCTCATTTATCCAGCAGGCAAATTTCACCAGGTGTTCGCCCGCCTGGCCGATCGTGATGACACTCAGGTCCTGGGCGCCGAGCCGTTGCTGCAGGATCTTGATCGTCTCGTGTACGTTCTTGCCCCACAGGTCGGACGCATCACGCAACTCGACCTGGCCGTTGTCGACGTACGCATAGACCGGGTGCTCGGCTTTGCCCTTGAAAACCAGCCCATCAAAGCCGGCCCATTTGAGACGCGCCGCCGACCAGCCTCCGTGGTGCGAATCGGTGACAGTGCCGGTAAGCGGCGACTTGGTGACGACGGCCATTCGCCCGCTCAGATTGACATCGGTACCGGTCAGCGGGCCGTTCATGAAGCACAGAATGTTCTCGGGGGAAAGTGGGTCAACCAGGGGGCCGTTATCGAAGACGTACTTGACGCCCAGGCCGCGCGCGCCGAAGTACTTACGCGCATCTTCTTCCGCGATCGGCTTGTACTCGACCTGGCCTGCGCTCAGGTCAATCCAGGCCACACGATCGGTGTATCCACCTAGTTTCATGAGCTATTACCTCCTTGGGAATCCCCAGTTTAAATACTCAGGCCGGTTTTTTCAAGCCACCCTAATAACCACCGGATGTGATGACTGGAAGACCGATTACGATTCTACCGCAAACTGCGCCGCATTGCAAGATTGAACGGACGCGCGACTAATGACGTAAACAACCCCGGATTTCGTAAGCTTACTGTGCTTTGTCACTTTTTGTTGACAGTTTCGGGCTCCCACAAAAACTGCGCCGGGCTGGGCGCTCGGCGTACGGCTGGAATGTCGCTTAACTGCGTCGTGTCCGGCGTGGCCTCAACCGCTTCACAAGGTCCATCCGCCAGTATTCGACCTCCGTCACGCGGCCCTGGTCGTCCTCCCAATACGCCACTTTGCGGTACGGTCCCTCCCCGGCGGGCACATAACCCAGGCGCTGATAGAGTGCGGCCGCGCGCGGGTTACCCACCGGGTCCACGCTCATGTGCATGACCGGGAAGCCCTGGGCGGCCGCGATTTTCTCCATGCGTGCGATGAAAGCCGAGCCAATCCCAGTCGAACGGACTTCCTCGGCTACGTATAGATCGCTGATCCGGGGCAGATGGGCCGCCAGCCGTCCGCTGGGCGGCTGGCGCAGGTAAAGGACCGCGAACGCTAAGAGGACATGCTCGCGCTCATAAACCAGGAAACGCATCGCCTCGCCATCGGCTCTCTCCAGGTAGTCGATGAACTGAATGCGCGAATCCCGCACCCTCTCCAGCGCAGACAGATCCAGATAGGTTGCGTCTCGGACCACCACCACGTTACTTGCCTGCCTGCCTCGACCGGGCGGCAAAGGCGTCCCATTGCTCGGAGGTCAGGTTCTCGAGGAAACTGAACTGCCCAGCTCCGTGCAACCACTCGCCGCCGTCAATCGTCACGCATTCGCCGTTGATGTAACTCGATCCATCTGCCAGCAGGTAGGCAGCCAGGTTCGCCAACTCCAGGTGCTCGCCGACGCGCTTGAGTGGCACCCGATTGAGCGCGGCCTGGGCCAGCCGTGGATCAGGCAGCAAGCGCTCCCATGCTCCGGGGGTGGGGAAGGGCCCCGGTGCAATGGCGTTCATCGTGATGCCATAACGCGCCCACTCCACCGCCAACGAACGGGTCATCGCCAGGACTCCCGCCTTCGCAGCCGCCGACGGCACCACGTAGCCCGATCCCGTCCAGGCATAGGTCGTCACAATGTTCAGCATGCGCCCGCCGCGCCCCGCCGCAATCCAGCGCTTACCCAGCTCCAGAGTGCAATAGAACGTGCCGTGCAGGACAATGCTTAGCACGGCATCCACAGCCCGGTGTGACAGGCGCTCGGTGGGGCTGGCGAAATTGCCCGCGGCGTTGTTAACCAACGCGTCTATCGCACCATAATGCTCCCAGATCGCGCTGAACGCGCCTGCCACCGCCTCGGGATCGCGAATATCACAGGGGATGGCGAACACCTCGCCGCCGCAGGCAGCCATCATCTCGTCGGCCGAAGCCTGAAGCACCTCGGCGCGCCGGCCGGCAATCGCCAGCCTGGCGCCTAGCTGAAGAAAGCGCTCGCCCATCGAGCGGCCCAGGCCCGTCCCACCTCCCGTCACTACGATCACCTTGTCTTTGAGCAAGTCTGGCTGGAACATCGCACCCTCAATCGTAAGGTCTGATCAGTCGTCCGTGTGCGGCCTGGTACGCCCTTGCCGGCCTGGTATAAGCAAGCCGCAGGAGTAGGGTGCTCCTGCGGCATGTGCTCGCACGTCTGTCAGCGCCCCCGGCGCACCCGCCTGAACATGAGGGCCATGGTGCCTAATGTCGTGAAGAAGGCAATGGCGATCTTCGTTACGTCAACGACGGGCTCAACCGTGACACCGTCGGGCCCTATGCTGATCGTAGCGACCGGGCGGGCCATGGCGCCTCCGCCGCCGCCCCCGCCGCCCCCGCCACCCTCACCGCTCTGGGCGCCGGCCGATGCCTGGCCAGTTGATGGACCGCTGCCGGTGCCGGCGCCCACGCCGAAGCCGACACCCACGGCCGCCGATACCTCGGAAGCATTGATGATTGTGTAATCGCCGGCTGTCACCGGCTGGCTGAACACCGAGCCCGGCTGAGCGACCGCTATCAGCTTGTTGAGCAACTCGCCCGCCTGTTCCTGATTCTGCACGGCCGTTACCACAGTCTTCCCAAGGTCTCCGTTCATGCTGTTTTCCTCCTGAATATCGCCACGAGCAGCGAAATCAGCATCGTGGCGACCAGACCAAACCCGAGCATGCCGAGCTGAGCCGCTCGGGTGACGTCATGGATGGGGATGCGTTCTGTCTCCCCGCCATGTTCGACCAACACCGCTACCGGCCGGTTCCAGACCAGGCCACGGTTCTTGCCCGCGTGGACGATCAACGCCTGCGACTGGGGCCGCAGGCTGATGTCACCGGCAGCGATTGGGTCGCCGGTGAACGTTCGCCATTGGACCGCGTCTCGCCATCCAGCCATCGGACCTCCTGTCAAACCTCTCGTCAAACCGCCCGTCAAACCTCCCGTCAAACCTCCTCACTAGCTGCTAAGCCAGTATACAACCGAACATGCGGTGCTGCAATGCCTATCGCATTTATCTTGCTGGCCGTCGCTTATTTTGTGCCGCGCTGGGCTGGTGGTAGAATCAAAATTGAAGACCTTTGGCCTAGTTATCTCAGGAGGCATGGAAGTGGACACTACTATTGTTCAAGTTCTGGGACGTGAGATCCTGGATTCGCGCGGCAACCCGACGGTGGAAGTGGAAGTTTGGCTGGAAGACGGCGCACACGGCCGGGCGGCCGTTCCCTCCGGCGCTTCGACGGGCGTGCACGAAGCGTTAGAGATGCGCGACAATGACAAGAGCCGTTACGGCGGCAAGGGCGTGCTCCAGGCCGTCGCGCACGTCGACAACGAGCTGGCGGAGGCCGTTGTGGGCCTCGATGCGCTGGACCAGGCCGGCGTCGATCAGGAGATGCTCGATCTGGACGGTACGCCGAATAAGAGCAAATTCGGCGCCAACGCGATCCTCGGCGTCAGCCTCGCCGTAGCTCGGGCCGCGGCGGAGGCCGTCGGTCTGCCCCTTTATCGTTACCTGGGCGGCGTCTCGGCTCGCCTGCTCCCCGTCCCAATGATGAACATCCTCAACGGCGGCGCTCACGCCAACTGGCAGGGCACCGACCTTCAGGAATTCATGATCGCCCCGCTGGGCGCCCCCAATTTCCGCGAGGCCGTGCGCTGGGGCGCCGAGACCTACCAGGCGTTGAAAGGCGTGTTGAAGAACAACGGCTTCTCGACCGCGGTGGGCGACGAAGGCGGTTTCGCGCCGACGCTCAAAACCAATGCGCAGGCCATCGAGTTGATCATCGAGGCCATGCAGAAGGCCGGCTACAAGCCGGGCGAACAGATTGGCATCGCACTCGATCCTGCCTCCAGCGGGTTCTACGAGGATGGCCTGTACAACCTGCGGACGGAAGGCCGCAAGGTCACTTCCGAGCAGATGGTGGAGATGTATGCCGACTGGGTAAAGAAGTACCCCATCGTATCCATCGAAGACGGCCTGGCGGAGGACGACTGGGCCGGCTGGGCTCTGCAGACCAAGACCCTGGGCGATAAGATCCAGCTGGTGGGCGACGATCTGTTCGTCACCAACGTTGACCGTATTGCGCGCGGCATCGCCGAGCACTCGGCCAACTCTGTGTTGATCAAGCTGAACCAGATCGGCTCGCTGACCGAAACCATCTCGGCCATCAAGATGGCGCAACGTGCCGGCTGGACGGCCATGATCTCGCATCGCAGCGGCGAAACGGGAGACACCACTATCTCCGACCTGACGGTTGCCATGGGCACCGGCCAACTCAAGACCGGCGCACCGGCCCGCAGCGAGCGCGTTGAGAAATACAACCAGCTCATGCGCATCGAGGAAGAACTTGGAGATGCGTCCCAGTATGCCGGGCGCGGTGCGTTCAAGCAATAGCGCAAACGCTTGATGCGTGAAATGTGAAACCGGAATTCCGATTTCACATTTCACGTCACTTGTAGCAGGGCTGGAGGCGTGTTGACCCTCTTCATACTCGTCCGCCACGGTCAGACGGACTGGAATACGGCCGATCGCTTCCGTGGACGCGCGGATCTGGCGCTGAATGAGACCGGACTGTTTCAGGCGGCGGCGGCCGGGCGGCGCATCGCGGCGCAATGGCAGCCGGCGACCGTTTATTCCAGCCCGATGCGGCGTGCCCTGCAGACGGCACAGGCGATCGCAGGCCCGTTGGGCCTCAAAGTGCAGCCTCACTCCGGCCTGGCAGACATCGACTTCGGGCAATGGCAGGGCTTGACGACAACCGAGGCTCGGGAACGCTGGCCTGAGATGGCGGAGGCCTGGTTCAATGCCCCGCAGATAGCCCGACCACCCGGCGGCGAGACCCTGGCCGAGGTGCGCGCACGGGCAGCAGGTATGTTGGAAGAGTTGGCCGGGCGCCACCCGGGGCAGACAGCGGTCCTGGTGGGGCATACGGTCATCAACCGCGTGATCCTGCTGGCCGCGCTCGGACTGGGCAACGAGCGCCTCTGGCGACTGGGGCAAGAAACCACGGCCATCAACGTGTTCGAGAGCCTGGATGGCGAATTCAATGTACACTTGCTCAACGACACCTGTCATCTGAGGGCTTAGCTGATGGCCGAACGCAGCACCCTCTACTTCGAGCTTCGGGAAGCCCTTGAGGCGGGCGGCTGCCCGCTGTGCCGGCTGCGCGATCAGGCCAGCGACAGCTACTTGCACGCCCTGATCTACGAAGGTGTGACTGATCCCCCGTTGCGCGAGGAGCTGCGCAGCGCGCGTGGGCTCTGCCATCGACATGCCTGGCGGCAGGCCAACCGGCATGGCAGCGTCCTGGGGCTGGCCATCATCTACCACGACGTGATCAACACCCTGACCAAAACCCTCGAGGACCAGGTTCCCAACCGGCGCTTTAACCGCCAGGGCCTGGTCAAGCGGCTGGGACCCAGCGCGGAATGCCCGGCCTGCCGGCTGGAACGGATTGCGCTTCCCCGAACCATAAAAACACTGTTGGCTTACCTCGACGACCCTGACATTCAGACCGGGTACCGCAACGCCGGGGGGTTGTGCCTGGCTCACCTGCAGACCACGCTCGGCCAGGCCAACGACGCTCAAGCGCGCACCCTGGCTGAATGGCAGTCGGTCGTGTACCGTGAACTACGGGACCAACTGAGCGAACTCATCCGCAAGCACGATCACCGCTTCAAGAACGAGCCGATCGGTGTGGAAGGCGATGCCTGGCGCCGCGCCGTGGCGCGCATGGCAGGAGAAGCGGGGGAGACTGGCCATTCTGACGAGTAGGCCCGCCTCGGGCATTTTCCTCCCCGGGAGGTGAGCTGACGGACACTCCGCAACTGAAGTGGCCCTTCATTCTGCGCCGGCTTTGACATTCATCGGTATCTGGCTATAATCCCCTTTGCAGCATTTGTCACACACTTGTCTGTGTCCCTCAAGACAATAACCTCTCAATGGCAATCCAGTACTGCCGGCAGGCTGGGTTGCAGTAGTCTGCATTCAGTTAACGGTGCGAGGAGGAGGTCCGTATGTCATCCGGTACGGCCGCGGACGTTTTGACGCCCCGGAAGTCCCGATCTTTATGGTCGAGATTCTGGTCAAGGGTACGTTCCAGCAGGTGGTTGCTGGCAGGCACAGCAGCCATCGGCTTGCTGGTCCTGTTCGGGATTTTTCTCGGCGGGATGACCGTCTTTAACTGGACTGAATCCACCGGATTCTGTTCATCCTGCCATGTGATGAAACCCGAAGTCACAGCTTATCATGGTTCCCCCCATTCACGCATCGACTGCGGGACCTGCCATGTCGGGCCAGGCGCGCTACCGGCAGTCCAGGCCAAAATCGCCAGCGCTCGCTACCTGTGGGAAGTGCCGACAGGCTTGTATCCCAAGCCCATCCCGTCGCCTGTGGAAGGGATGCGTCCGGTGGAAGTGGTCTGCGAACAGTGCCACTGGCCTCAGAAGTTCTATGAGGACCGCCTGTTGACGGTTTCCAACTATGCAGAGGACGAGGCCAACAGCCAGGCCCAAACGAAGCTGCTGCTGAAAACCGGCGGTGGCACGCAGGCTGCCGGCTTGGGGCGGGGCATTCACTGGCACATCGATAATCCCGTTTACTATATTGCCACGGATGATAAACGCCAGGACATCCCCTGGGTTCAGGCAACTTACAACGGTCAGACGACCACCTATGTTTCCAGCGACAGCAAGCTGACCGCAGATCAGATCGCGAGTGCGTCCAAGCGGAAGATGGACTGCATCGACTGCCACAACCGGGCGACGCACATCTTCCAGAATCCCAGTGATGCCCTGGACTCAGCGATGACGAACGGAACCATCGCGGCCGACTTGCCGTTCCTCAAGCGTGAAGCTGACAAGGTCCTGCTGAAAACCTATGCTACCGAGCAAGAGGCAACCGCTGCCGTCGCCGGGGTAGAGGATTTCTACAAAACGCAGTACGCAGATCTCTATGGGCAGCGCCAGGCTGACGTTAAGAAGGCTGTGGCCGGACTACAAAACATTGTCGAAACGACCCAGTTCCCGTTCATGGGGGTCAACTGGCAGACTCATCCTAACAATATCGGTCACAGTGATGCACCCGGGTGCTTCCGCTGCCATGACGGCAAGCATGTGAGCAGCGACAACCAGGCTATCCGCCTGGAGTGCAACCTGTGCCACAGCATCCCGCAGGTCAGCAGCCCCGGGCAGACCATCGTCTCGCTGCCGGTGACGCCGGGCAAGGAGCCCGCTTCGCACCAGAGCACGACCTGGTTGTCGGAGCACCGCACCCAGTTCGATGCGAGCTGCGCCACCTGCCACAACGTGGAGAATCCAGGAGGCAGCGACAACAGCAGTTTCTGCAGCAACGGCGCCTGCCACGGCAACAACTGGAAATACGTCGGGTTGAACGCTCCGCAGGTGCGCCAGGCATCGCCGGCCGCGCAAGGCAACCCGCCTGCGATCCCCCACCCGGTCACCGCACGCACCAACTGCCTGCTCTGCCACAGCGCAGGCAAGGTCCGCCCATTCCCGGCCAGCCATGCCTCCTACACGGTTGATATGTGCAAGCAGTGCCATCAACCGGCGGTAAAGGAAGCGTCTGAACCGGCGGCCGCCACTCCCGCGCCGGCGGCAGCGCCGGCCGCTATTGCGGCGCCAACCGCTGCCCCGGCCATCAGCGACACAATCACCGCCACTGCGACCGCGGCTCCCGCAGGGAAGACGAGGAGCGGAGGCAAGTGCGGGCCCAGGAACCCGGTCGTGTACGCGCCCGCACCGAAGAACACGGCGTGCCCAAAGTTGAGCTGGCCGATATAGCCGGAGAGGATGTCCCAGCTCGAGGCGAAGATTGCGTAGAGGGCCGCGAGCGTCAGCACCGAGAGCACGTACGGATTGCTCACCCAGAGCGGGACCAGTGCAAGGCCGCCGATCGCGACGAGCAGGCCCGCAAAGCGCGGGGCGAGGCGGCGCGTCATTCGACGATTCCCTTGCCGAACAGCCCGTGCGGACGAAATACGAGCGTGAAAATCATAATGCCAAAGGTCACCACGTCGCGCAGCTGCGGCGAGATAAGGAAGGCTGTGAGCATCTCGGCGTATGCCACGATAAAGGCCGCGGCAATCGTCCCCCAAAGGCTGCCGAGGCCTCCCACAACGACGATCGTGAACGCGACCAGCAGCGGCGACCAGCCCATCTCCGGGTTCACCGTCAGGAACGGTGCGACCAGCGCCCCCGCAGCGGCGGCCAGCGCGGTAGAAAGCGCCATCGCGAGCAGGTACGTCCGCTCGACCGGGATTCCCATGAGCGCGGCCATCTCGGTGTCCTGGGCGACCGCGCGCAATTCTCGTCCGAGCCGGGTCCGAACGAGGAAAGCATGCAGCAGGAACACGAGCACAGCGGCGACCGCGAGGGTGAGGAGTTGCTGGTGGGTGACGCGCACGCCGAGGATGGCCAGGCTTCCGGGCAGCGCGGTCGGTACGTATCGCGGCTCGGTGCTGTAGACGAGGACCGCGACTTCCTGCAGGAAAATCGCGATTCCGATAGTAGGCTTGCCGTCTACCGTGGTGAACTGGTCGT
>JADGQF010000199.1 GCA_017882045.1 Anaerolineales bacterium | reverse complement strand
TCCTTAACCTCGATCATGCGGGCAGTACGAATATTGTGAGAGGGCTTGCCGAGCAGGTCGCTCAAACGCCTTGCAATACCGGCGGTGCCGGCGTCTTCACTGGAATGGACCAGGTATACCTGGCCCCGATCCTTCAACAGCAGCTCGGCTGCCACGAGATTGGGTAGCGGGTTGGTTGCTATTAGCAAAAACAGGTGGTCGCAGCGATAGTCATCGAGAACAATCGAACTCTTCGTCATGGTCTTTGCCCTCCAAACGGACCTAATCCGCGCAATGCACCGCGTCTATGCCCATCTTAAGCAGGTGTACGTGTCCGCGCATCGGTAAGTCTGCCCATCTTTATGCTCTCCCGCCCTCTTCGCCAGCAGGGCCGGCTCCCGCCCCCATCAGCCCGGCGAACTCGGCCATCAATGTGTGCCGATCGATGCGCACGTCGTCACGCACGCCCAGAAAGGCGCGCAGCTTGTCGTAGACGACCGCCAACTGGTGCGAGACGGTGCGCGGGCTCTTGTGCAGCGTACGCGCCAGCTCGTCGTCGGTCGCGCCGCTGTGTACCGCCAGCTCGGCCACCTCCCGCTCGGCCGGCGTCAGCTCCTCGGCCAGAAAGTGGCGCTTGGCCGCTGCCAGGCGCGCCTGCTGCCAGTTAAGGGCGGCGACCGGGTCCTCGGCCAGCGCCAGGTCGGTGAGGATCGGCGGCGCGGGCGACCAGCGCAGGAGCGGGATGGCCACCAGCCGCACCTGCAGGCTGTCGCGGGCGAACAATGCGCGGCTCGCCACCAGCTCCGGCGCCGACTGCAGGTACCACAGACGGTCGTTGTCATCGAACAGTAACTGGGCCACAGTGGCGCCGCACAGTGCCATCAGCTTGCGCCCGCCCGAGAGGTTGAGGTGGATGCGGTAGCCGGCCTGCTTGTAGTCCCGCACCAGGCGGTAAAGCGTGCCCAGTGTGGCGCGGAAGTCTTCAGCCTCCAGCAAGTCGGGCACCGGGCCCGCCTCGCCGGCGATGACCACCCGCCGATAACGGTCGCGCCAGGCGGCCAGGCGCGCGTCGCGGGCAAAGGCGCTATCCAGGGCCTGCACGGCATCGGCCATGCGGCCGGCCGTCTCGCCGGTATGGACTGTCGCGATCTCGTCGATCGACTCGCTCGCAGCGACCAGCGCCTGCAGGCAGAGTGTCACCACCTGTGGCTCGCTGCCGAGCGTCGCGATAAGACACGAACGGCGGCCCGGCGCCGCGCTCAGCCCGGCGAGAGGCGACATGACACCGGCCCATAGACGCGAAGACAGCCGCCTGGCGTGCATCGACACGCCGAGCGGCTGTTGGCGCTCAACATTTGACCCGACCTGGCATCTGCGCTGCTGCCACGGCATTCACCCTTGACGATTAAAAAGGAAGGAGGAGCAACGTGAGGTCCACGTGCGGCGCCGGATCGATGGATGGACGAAGCGGCCAAGCGTCGCAATGGTCGTATGCTACATCGGGTCGACCGTTTGGGCAAATGCGCCCTGGGCGACCCTCTCGATGGTCAGGGAGTTTCGGCCGGCACGCCCGTTACCTGACGGGTGTATACGGCCGCATCATCTCATTGTTGACTTGGCAGGCTGTTGCTGCGGTTTCTAACCGCCGGAACGAACGGTCAGGAGTGGGTGGGGGTGTCCAGGGCGGCGGTGGGGCCGTGGGCGGGGTGGACGCGCAGGAAGACGACGGTGGCGCCGGCGCCGAGGAAGGCGGCCGCGACGATGAAGGGGGCGCGCAGGCCGAAGCCGGCGGCGACGGCCGCGCCGACCAGGGGGCCGATCGAGGCGGCCAGACCGGTGGCGCTGGCATCGAGGCCAAAGACGGTGCCCTCGTGGCCGCCGCGCGCCAGGCCGGCTAACAGCGCCATGGTGCTGGCCAGGGTCCCACCTTCGGCAAAGCCGGCCAGGAATTGCCAGAACACCAGCCAGGCGGCGCTGGGCGCGAAGGCCTGTGGCACGAAGGCGACCACGCCGAGCAGGCCGCAGGCGACCAACATGCGCCGGTAGCCCCAGCGATCGCCCCAGCCGCCGACCAGCGGCGCGCCGAGCGCGCCGCCCACAGCCATCGAGCTCGAAACCAGGCCGGTGACGAGCACGGCGTGCGCGCCGGCGGGCAACAAGGATTGGACGAAGAGGGCCATAGTGGGCGAGACGACCATCATGCCGGCGCGTAGGAGGATGCGGGCCGCCAGCAACGACAGCAAGACGCCCCCGGAGGCAAAGAGGAAGGCCAGCGACTGGCGATAGCCTGTCCGTCGCTTCGGACCGTCCGGCGCGGCGGGCCGGAATTGCTCGCGCACGAAGGCTCCCACCAGGAGGCCGGACAGGAGGAGCAGCGTCGCCGTGACCCAGAAGCTCGCGCGATAGCCGAAAGTGTCGCCGACGACGCCGCCCAGCAGCGGGCCGAGGGTTGTGCCCAGGTAGACCGCCGTCTGCAGCGAACCCAGCGCCGCCCCGCGGTGATCGTCGGGCACGATGCCGGCGACCAGGGTTGTGCTGGCGGCGATGGTGCCGGTGAACATGCCCTGCAGGAAGCGCAGCGCGAGCAGTTGCTGCACCGAGGTTACCAGGCCCATCAAGGCCATGATGACCGAGCCGATCAGTGTGGCGCGCAACACCATGACCTTACGCCCGTAGCGATCGGACAGCGCGCCCCACACCGGCGCCATGATCGCCAGGGCCAGGGAGGTCGCCGAGGTGCACAGGCCGGTCCAGAGCGCCACCGCGCCGACGTCGGTCACGCCCAGGGTCTGAATGTAGTAGGGCATGAACGGGCTGACGAAGGAGAAGCCTGCGATGGCGATGAACTGGGTGAACCAGAGGGTATAGAGCGTACGGCGCCAATAGGGCATGCGGTTTGCCTGTGATGGGACGGTCAGGATTTGCGCATATTACCACCAAAGGCGCCGATACGCCCAAACGCAGTGGTGAGTTGTTACGTATGGGAGTCGGGGACGGCAGGGGCGACTGGGCCGCCGAGGGCCGCCGGTGGCTAAGGCGAACCGGCTAGGGTGGGCGAGGCTCAGACGCCTGCCTCCTGGCGGGGAGAAGTGGTATACTGGCGCCGGGAGGTGAGACATGCTGATCGAGGTTCTGGGCTCGGGCGGGGCGACGGGGACGCCGACGCCGGGTTGTTTCTGCCGGGTGTGCACGCTGGCCCGGACGCGTGGGGTGCCATATAGCCGCATGGGGCCGAGCTATTTCGTGCACGAGCTCGGCTTGCTGATCGATACACCCGAGGAGTCGCGCCTCCAGGTGGACCGGGCCGGGCTGACCCATATCCCGGCCTGCATCTACTCGCACTGGCACCCCGACCACACCATGGGCCGAAGGGTCTTCGAGATGAACGTCACGCTGCGCAGTTGGCCGCCTGTGACCCATCCGACTGAGGTTTACCTGCCCCAACAGGTGGCAGCCGACGCGCGCGCCCACCTGGGTCTGTGGGAGCAACTGAGCTACATGCAAAGCCGGGGCATGGTGCGGATCCACGAGCTGCGGGATGGCGAAAGTTTTGCGCTGAACGGTTGGACGGTGCGACCCTTCCCGCTGCGCGAGACCTATGTCTATGCCTTCATGCTGGAAGGCGACGGGCGGCGCGTGCTGATCGCGCCGGATGAGCTGGTGGGCTGGCAGCCGCCGGCGGAGGTGGTGGGCTCGCAGCCGCTGGACCTGGCACTGCTCCCGATGGGGCTCGTGGAGTTCGATCCCTTCAGCGGCGACCGGCTGATCCCGGCGGAGCATCCCATCCTGCGCAGCGAGGCGACGCTCGAGCAGACGCTGGATATGGTGCGGCAGTTGCACGCCCGGCGGGTGGTGCTGGGGCACATCGAGGAGCCGTCCTGCCTGACGCACGATGACTACCTGGCGCTGGCCGGGCGGCTGCAGAACGATGGGCTGCCGGTGACTTTCGCCTATGACGGGATGCGGATCGAAGTCTGAGGCGCTCCAGCTCAGTCGCTCGACTCACGCCTGGACCAGGTAGAGGTAGCGGCGCTGCAGTCCCTCTTCGATGGCCTGGCTGACGCCATGGGCGTCGCCGAGGCGGTTCTCGTAGCGGTTCTCGTAGAGGAAGGCCATCTGCCCGCCGGGACGCAGGGCCGCGCACAATTGGCCGATCGTGCGGGCAGTGTTATGGCTGAAGTAGATGCTGTCGATGGAGATGACGGTGTCGTGGGCGCCGGCCCGCAGGTCCAGCGCGTTAATGTCGCCGACGATGAACGACAGGCGATCGTGTTTGGCGGCGGTAGGTGTACCGGCCTGGCGCACGGCCTCGGGGACGTAATCCAGCCCGGTGACGTGCGCGCCGCTGCGGTCCGACAGATACTCGGCAATCATGCCGTTGCCACAACCGAGGTCGAGCGCGTGCCGGCCGGGGCCAAGCGGGGTGACATCCAAAATCGCGTCGAGCTGGGCCATATCGGCAAAGCCGTGCTGGCACAGGTTGCGTCCGAAAACGCGCTCGCAAAACTCGGCGTGCACCTGGCCGGTGGCCGTCGCGCCGTAGAACTTGTCGTAGAACTCGCGCATCTGTCCTCAAACTTCCTCGTTTGTGGGTGCGCCGCGCTGTAAGCGGGGTAGCCAGGCGGAGCGGCGGTCCGGCCCGATTTGCCCTCGTGCGCCACAATTGTTACCACGTCTTCCCGGCTTTGACAAACCGGGCCGCAGCCATTACGATACGGCCCTATGTATGTGTCCGATCCATACATATTGGCCGCATCTATGTGAGGAGGTTCGAATGGTCCGAATGAAGCGTGCCCCGCCCTTGATCTGCCTGGTCTCTCTGCTGCTCCAACTTACCTTGGCCGGTTGCAGCCCCGCCCCGGCGCCCACCGTCGCGGCTCCCACGGCGACGACGGCGACCGCCACCTTGGCGCCGGTGGTCAGACAGCCCGGCGAGCTGCTGCTGGCGACCACCACCAGCACGGCCGACTCGGGTCTGCTGACTTTCATCCTGCCGGTGTTTGAGAAGGCTAACAACGTCAAGGTGAATGTGGTCGCGGTGGGCACCGGCCAGGCGATCGAGATCGGCCGCAAGGGCGACGCGGATGTACTGCTGGTGCACGCGCGCGCGCAGGAAGACAAGTTCGTGGCCGATGGCGAGGCCAAAGAGCGCTTTGACGTGATGTACAACGACTTCATCATCGTCGGGCCGAAAAACGATCCGGTCAAAGTCGCCGGCACTAAGGGCGCGGCGGATGCCTTCAAGGCGATCGCCGCCGCCCAGGCCACGTTCGTCAGCCGCGGCGATAAGTCGGGCACCAACACCAAGGAACTGGCGATCTGGGCTTCGGCCAAGATTACCCCGACCAAAGAGATGAAGTGGTATAATGCCATCGGCCAGGGCATGGGCGATACCCTGCTCTTCAGCAACGAGCAGCAGGGCTATACGCTGTCGGACCGGGGCACATACCTCTCGATGCAGGATAAGCTGACGGGCCTGACGATCGTTTTCGGCGGGCAAAAGCTGGCCGACAACCAAGACAAGCTCCTGCTTAACCCGTATGGGGTCATGGCGGTGAACCCGGCCAGGCACCCGGCGGTGAACTATGACCTGGCGATGAAGTTCGTCAACTGGATTCTGTCGGTTGATACGCAGAAACTGATTGCCGGCTATGGCGTCGATAAGTACGGGCAGCCGCTCTTCTACGCCAATTCCGCCCAGTACCAGGCTGCCCAGTAGGACCCTTTGGACGAGCTCCTGCGCGGGATAGAACAGGCTATGCGCCTCATCGCCTCGGGTGACGGGGCGCTGGCCGAGATTGTCCTCCTCTCGCTGCGGGTGTCAGGCCTGGCGCTGCTGATCAGCACGCTCTGCGGCGTGCCGGTGGGCGCGGCGCTGGGCCTGTCGCGTTCGCGCGCCCACGGGCTGATCACTGCCCTCTTGTACACCGGCATGGGCCTGCCGCCGGTGGTAGTGGGCCTGTTCGTCTACCTGTTTCTGTCGCGCAGCGGCCCACTGGGCGTGCTGGGCTGGCTCTTCACGCCCAGGGCGATGGTGTCGGCCCAGGTGGTGATTGCCCTGCCCCTGGTGACCGGCCTGACCATGACCGCGGTGCGCAGCGTCGATCCGGGCCTGCGTGTCCAAGTGCGCTCGCTGGGCGCAACGCGCCTGCAAGAGGCGTGGGCGGTGTTGCTGGAGGCGCGCATCGGGGTGGTGGCGGCGATCGTGGCCGCGTTCGGCGGCATCATCTCCGAAGTGGGCGCGGTGATGCTGGTGGGCGGCGATATCGAGGGCAAGACGCGTGTCCTGACGACGGCGATCGTGCTCAACACTCGCCAGGGGGAGTTCAGCCTGGCGATCGCCCTGGGCCTCATCCTGCTGGCCCTGACCTTTGCGGCGAACGTGGCGCTGTTGCGGCTGCAAGGCAGGACGTAGACGTGAGAGAAGGACTTGAGGCAAGGGCTTGAGGCAAGGGCTTGAGGCAAGCTAGGTGATTTACGAGTTAGCGCAGCTGAGGCAAGTCTATAACGGCCGCACGGTGCTGGACATCCCCCGCCTGGACATCGAGGAGGGCGAGGTGCTGGCGCTGGTAGGCCCCAGCGGCGCGGGCAAGTCGACCCTGCTGCGGCTGCTCAATTTCCTCGAGACCCCCACCGCCGGGATCATCTGCTTTGCCGGGCAGGCCGGCGGAGCGGCGTCGTTGGCCGTCCGCAGGCAGGTGACGACGGTCTTCCAGCGTCCTATCCTGCAGCGGGCGAGCGTGCAGGCCAATGTGGGCTATGGGCTGCGGCTGCGTGGCCTGAAGGTGGATGGGCAGGTGGACGACGTGCTGGCCGAGGTGGGGCTGCAGGATCTGGCGCGCCATGCAGCGCAGACGTTGTCGGGCGGGGAGATGCAGCGCGTCGCCCTGGCGCGCGCGCTGGTGGTCGAGCCGCGCGTGCTGCTGCTCGACGAGCCGACCGCCAACCTGGACCCCTATAATGTGGCGCTGATCGAGAACCTGATACGCGAGCAGAACCGGAAGAAAGGCACGACCGTCGTCTTGGTGACGCACAACGTCTTCCAGGCCAAACGGCTGGCCCGGCGCACGGGGCTGCTGTTGGGCGGGGCGCTGGTCGAGCTGGCCGACACGGCGCACTTCTTTAACGCGCCGTGCGATGCGCGCACCTCTGCCTTCGTGCGCGGCGAAATGGTGTACTGATTTGACCCCAGGGACGATGATGATCTGATGATCATTGAGCGAATCGAGGTCGATCCGGCCGGCGACGTGCCGGTGTATATGCAGATCGCCGACCAGGTGCGGGTGGGCGTGGCGACCGGCCAGTTCCGGCCGGGTGACAGGCTGGAGCCGGTGCGGGAGCTGGCGCGCCGCCTGGCGGTGAACCCCAGCACGGTCGGGCATGCCTACCAGTTGCTCGAACGCGAGGGTGTCATCCGGACGAACCGGCGTGGCGGGAGCCTGATCGCGTCCGAGCAGGATGCCGGCGCCCTGGAGGTGCTCGGTGAGGCGCGCCTGCGGGCCATGTTCGAACGGCCGGTCCTCGAGGGGCTGGCACAGGGTTATAGCCCGGAGAGGGTCGAAGCGGCCTTTAACCTGCAGATGGCCGTCTGGCGCGAGCGGCGCCGGCAGCCGCGCCCGCCGGAGCGCCCGCTGGCGCTGCGCATGGGCCAGGATGACCGTGCGCTGGCCTTCGCCGGGAGTCACGACCTGGCCTTGGAAGCGTTGTGGGCACAGGCGCGCCGGGCCGATCCGGGGCTGGCGTTGAGCGTGAGCTACGTGGGCAGCCTGGACGGGCTGCTGGCGCTCCTGCACGGCGAGGCGCTGCTGGCCGGCGCCCACATCCTGGACGAGGCCAGCGGCGAGTATAACCTGCCCATCTTGCAGCGGCTGTTCGTGGGCCAGCCGCTGCGCGTGGTGACACTGGCCGAGCGCGAGCAGGGGTTGATCGTCGGGCCGGGCAACCCGCTGGGCATCAGCCGGCTAGAGGACCTGGCGCGGCCGGGCGTGCGCTTCAGCAACCGCCAGCTGGGGTCGGGCACGCGCACCTTGTTGGATTACCATCTGCGGCGCGCGCAGGTCGACCCGCAGGACATTGCCGGGTATGGGACGACGGCGCCGACGCACATGGCGGTGGCAGCGGCCGTCGCCGAGGGGCGCGCGGACGCCGGCCTCGGGTTGGTGGCGGCGGCACGCGCCTATGGCCTGGGATTTGTGCCCCTGGCGCGCGAGCGTTACGACCTGGTCGTGCCGGAGGCGGCGCGTGATTGTGCCCAGGTGAGTCTGTTGCTGGGCATTATGGCCCGGCCTGAGTTCCGGGCGATGGTTGAAGAGTTGGGCGGCTACGATACGAGCCAGACTGGGGAAGAGAGGAGGGTTTGAGCACATGGGCCTGGTGCGTGATGAATCGGGCAGGATGCACATCCAGACGCCGCTGATGGCTGGGCCAGATTTGTGTTTCCGAGCGCGCTCGGCTAGGATGCGTTGCTTGTATTATCCTCGATTCATTCAACAGCAAAGGGAAGGAGACCCAGGATGCCGCACGCAGAGGCACACATTACGATCGCCCGCCCGGTCAAAGCCGTCTATGACTTCGTTCTGAAAGGGGAGAACAACAGCCTTTGGCGGCCGTCGGTGGTTGACATCGAGCGGGTGCCCGGCAAGCCGGCGGTGGTGGGGGCAGTGTTCAAGCAAGGGCTCAAAGGCTTTCTTGGCCGGCGCATCGCGGGTGATTATGAGCTCACCCAGTGCGTGCCCTCCAAGTCGATCAAGTTCCGCGTCGTCGCCGGGCGGGCC
>JADGQF010000198.1 GCA_017882045.1 Anaerolineales bacterium | reverse complement strand
AGTAGCGGCCAGGTGCCGCCGGCCAGCCGCTGGGAGATAGGGATGCAGAAAGCGCGCCTGGGCCTGGTGCTCCTCGTGACCGCGCCCGGCGTGCCGATGCTGTTTGCCGGCCAGGAATTCGGCGCCGATAGCCCGCGCACGATCGACTTCTGGCCGCTGGACTGGTCGAGACTTGAAAGCCCGGCCGGACGCGCCCAGCTAGCGTTCTATCGGCGCTTGCTGGCCCTGCGCCCGGCTCATCCGGCCCTGCGTTCCGACCATATCGAATTCTATATGGACGATTTCGCCCGCTACAAGGTGCTGCGCTACAAGCGTTGGAGCGAAGACGACGATGTAGTGGTCGTGGCGATCAATTTCGACTGTGTGCTGCAGCCGGTCGGGCTCGGTTTCCCGAGTAATGGCGATTGGCAAGATGCAGTTTCCGGCCAACGCGTGCAAGTGACCACGAATTGGCACGATTTCGTCCTGCCCGCCTGGACCAGCTTGGTGCTGACTGCGGTGGCCTGAGTTCGTTTGACGCGCGGCGCTTCTCTCGCTATAATGCGCTTGCTTTTGTAACTCTTAGCACGCTTCCTCTCGCAAAGGATGAATAACAGGCCCTGCCCGGCACAGTTACAAACGGTAGTCTATGATCGTTCGTAGGGAGGCCAGAAATGACTTCCTCATTTGCCCCCACCAGGGCTGCCGCGTCCATTGGGATGCTGCCCAGCATGTCTTGGCTTGCCCCTGTCACAACGCCTCATTTGCGGCCGATGGCCGCGTGCTCGTGGGACCGCCACGAGAACCGTTGGAGTAGTTTCCGGCCCGCGTCAGGGATGGGCGCATCCAGATCAAGATCGACGCGTAGTTTGTTAATTGAGGTTACTTTTGGCTTGCGCCCAGTTGTGCTATATTAGACAACTAAAAGGAGAATATCCCCGGGTCTACGTTCGCTGACCATCAGTCGGTAGACGCTGGTTGCTTTCGCAGAAGGAGTGACGGCAGTATGAATCTCCACCAGTACGATGTTATCGTAGTCGGCGCCGGTGGCGCAGGCCTCATGGCTGCTCTATACGCATCGCGCGGCGCAAAGACTGCCGTGATCAGCAAGCTTCACCCCACCCGGTCGCATACCGGCGCAGCGCAGGGTGGCATCGGGGCGGCGCTGGGCAATCTTGAAGAGGACCACCCCGAGTGGCACACTTTCGATACCATCAAGGGCTCGGATTACCTGGCCGATCAAGATGCCGTCCAACTGATGTGCAACGAGGCCCCCCACATGGTGTACGACCTCGAGCACATGGGGTTGCCGTTCGACCGCACTGCCGAAGGCAAGATCGCGCAACGCCCATTTGGCGGGCACACGAATAATGTGACCAAGCAGCCCGTGCGCCGGGCCTGCCACGCTGCCGACCGCACTGGTCACATGATTATCCAGACGCTGTACCAGCAGTGCATGAAGAACAATGTTACGTTCTTCGACGAATACCAGGCCGTTGACCTGATGGTTAATCCCCAGGGCCAGGTCGCCGGCGTCGTCACCGTGAACATCGACAGCGGCGAGCTACACGTTTTTCACGCCAAAGCGACCATTTTCTGCACGGGCGGTTTCGGCCGCATCTGGAAGATCACCTCGAACGCCTATGCTTTGACAGGCGACGGCCCGGCGATGGCCTTCCGGCGCGGCCTGCCGCTAGAGGATATGGAGTTCTTCCAGTTTCATCCTACCGGGGTGCGCGGCCTCGGGATTCTGATCACCGAGGGTGTGCGTGGTGAGGGCGGCGTGCTGCTCAATAAGGACGGCTACCGCTTCATGTATGACTACGCGCCGACTGTGAAGGACCTGGCCTCGCGTGATGTGACCTCGCGGGCCATCTACATGGAGATCAGGGCCGGGCGTGGCATCGACGGCCAGGACTACGTCTACCTGGACGCTCGCCCGGAGAGTATTAACTCCTATTTTGACAAGGACGGCATCAAGAACCCGGACGGCACACCGCGCCGGATCACGGCTGAGGAGATCGAGCACAAGCTCGAAGAGATCACGGACATCTGCCGCAATTACCTGAATATCGATCCGATCACGCAGCCGATCCCCGTCCAGCCGACGGCCCATTATGCGATGGGCGGCATTCCGACCAATATCGACGGACGTGTGGTCGTCGACTCCAAAAACACTCCCATGCCGGGCTTCTACGCAGCCGGCGAGGTTGCCTGCGTGTCGGTGCATGGCGCGAATCGACTGGGCACCAACTCACTGGTAGACATCCTGGTTTTCGGGAAACGCTCGGGCGTCCACGCCGCAGAATACGCGGCCCAGGTCGACTGGCCCGAACTACCCGCCCGCCACGAAGCGCGCGCTCTGACGGAGTTGGAATGGCTGCGCAACAACCCAGGCGATGAGTCGGTCGCCGACATCCGCGACGAGTTGCGCGAGTTGATGACGACGGACGTGGGCGTTTTCCGCACCGAGGAAACCCTGAGTGAGGCGGTGGGTCAACTGCGGCAATTGAAGGAGCGCTTCCGGCACGCCCGCATCATGGACAAGGGCAAACGCTGGAACACCGAATTGCTCGAGGCCTGGGAACTGGGCTGCATGCTCGATCTGGCCCAGGTGACAGCCGTGGCGGCCCTGGCACGTAAGGAAAGCCGCGGCGGGCATGCCCGGCAGGATTTCCCCAAGCGCGACGACGAAAACTGGCTTAAGCATTCTCTGGCCTGCCTCCAGCCCGATGGCGAGGTCGAGCTGGATTACAAGCCGGTCACGTTGGGCCTGTACGAGCCGAAGGCCAGGGTGTATTAGTGTAAACCCTTACTCTTTCGGCATCCCCAAACTGATCGCCCGCTTCACTTCCCCGATGTGCTCCGTGATGCGGATGCCACGCGGGCAGGCTTCCGTGCAGTTATACACCGTGCGGCATTTCCAGACGCCGAAAGCCTGGCCCATGATATTCAGCCGCTCGGCGGTCGCCCGATCACGACTGTCGAAGATGAACCGGTGTGCCTGCACGATCGAGGCCGGGCCGACATAGTTGTTGCCATTGGCCCAGAAGGGCGGACAGGATGTGGTGCAGGCCGCGCACAGGATGCACTTGGTGCTGTCGTCGTAGCGAGCCAACTGTTCGGCGCTCTGCAAGCGCTCCTTCTCGGGCGCCGGCTCGTCGTTGACCAGCCAGGGCATGATCGCGCGGTACCACTTCCAGAACGGCTCCATGTCTACCACGAGATCCTTGATTAACGGCAACCCGTACAAAGGCTCGATTGAGATGACCGGCGTGTTGACT
Organism: Anaerolineales bacterium; assembly: GCA_017882045.1. Taxonomy (GTDB): domain Bacteria; phylum Chloroflexota; class Anaerolineae; order CG2-30-64-16; family CG2-30-64-16; genus JADGQF01. Next base: position 5,522 of record JADGQF010000198.1, on the reverse strand, counting down.
TGCTTGATCAATACTCTGCAGGCCAGGCCGTTTTGCCCGTTGATGCGCATGGCATCCGAGCCGCAGATGCCCTGGGCGCACGATTTGCGCAATGTCAATGTGCCGTCAAGGTGGTCTTTGACGTACAGCAGGGCGTCGAGCAGTTTCTGGTCGGGGTCGGCATCAATCGTGTACTCTTCCCAGTGCGGCTTCGTATCCGTTTCAGGATTGAAACGCCTGATGCGCAGTGTCAGTTCCACGGTCATGTCCTCCTGACGCCGCCGATGATGGCGACCATGCCGATGATGGTGAGAGCAGTACCGACAATCAAGATGACCCAGCACAACACGCGGTTCCAGGTGTGGCTCGTGACGTAATCGTCGAGCACGATGCGCAGGCCGTTAAAGCCGTGGGCCAAACCCAGGCCGAGCAACAAGGCATCGTAAATGCGCCAGCCCAGGTTCGACCAGCGGGCGGCCACAAAGGCCAGGTCGAGGTTGTGCACGTCATTGAACACATGCTGGATTGCGAAATGCCCCAGCGTAAGGACGATCAAGGCCAGGGCAGAGATGCGCATGAACAACCAACTCACAGTTCCCCAGGTGTTCCGCGGCATCGGGCGGACGGCCGGTTGAGTAGCAGCCATTTATCCCTCCTTGCTCCTCTATTTGATGACGTGCAGTACGATGTTTCTGAACATTACGGCTGCGGTCGGCACCCAAAGCACCGCGAAGGATATCCAAACCAGGAAGCGTGCCTGCGGTTGCTTCTCCCACAATGCCGGCCAGAAGTCCATAATGACCAGTCGCAGCCCGTTCATCGCGTGATAGATCACGGCCGCGGCCAGACCAATTTCCAGCAGCCCAAAGAACGGGTTCTTGTACAGGCTAACGAAGAATGTGTACGCTGAGGGCGCGAAGTAGACCGTTGCCGTATCGATCACGTGCAGAGAGAGGAACAAGACCACGCCCAGCCCAGATAAGCGATGCAAGGCCCACTGTAACTGCCCGAACCGGCCTCGGTAACGAGCGACCTCGATGACGCTACGCAAACCCTCGGAGACCATGAAGCCCTCCTTCTTTTGATTGGCAGTGCTTGCGATTATAGACATAAACGATGTTGCCGGTCGGTAATCGTGTTTCCAGGCGTATCAAGGTGTGGCTTGTGGGCCAACTGTCGCGTCCAGGTAGCGGACGCCGAGGTAAGCCGCCCCGCTGTTGTCCACGCGCTCACCCAGGGTGACGGTGATCGTCTGGCTCTGGCTTGCGCGCAGCAGAGTCAGCTTGACCTGGTCCCCGGGCTTATGCTGTGCTACCAGATCGCTCAGCTTATGGTTTGTGTCCAGGCGTATGTCGTCCAGCTGAGTGATGACATCGCCAGGACGTAACCCGGCCGACTCGGCCGGACTGCCGGCAACTACTTCCTGGATGCCCACTCCGGTCGCGCTCTGAGTGGGCGCGCCTTCAGGTGTCTGCGGCGCGCGGGGTGTAGGCTGCAATGCCCTTGGCGTCGCCCGCGGGTTGGGCACGAAGGGCGCCGGCGTCGGGCGCTGGAAGCGTGCCGCCGGTACCTGCCTGGCCGCGCGTTGGCCGATCAAGTAACCGCCGACTCCACCAACCATAATTCCAGCGCAGCAGCCCAATAGGAGGGCGACGGCGGCGACCAGCACTGTAACTGCAGTCAAGCGACTCTTCCCGCTGTCCATTTTTTACACTCCTCTGTATGACTATTTTCCCGATATTTCGCGTCCGGTCAAGTTACTTGTGTCCGGCATACGGTTGCAGCGCATCGCTGAGCGCATCGCCGAAGAGGGTCGTGCCGAGCACGGTGAGCGTGATGGCCAGCCCTGGCAGAGCACTGGTCCATGGAGCCGCGCCCAGGTATTCCCGCCCTTCGAACAGCATCAGCCCCCACTCGGCCTGCGGGGGCGGTGCGCCCAGCCCCAGGAAGCCAAGCCCCGCCACGTTCAGGATGGCCCATCCGGCGTCCAGCGTGGTCCAGGCCAGAACGGGAGCCAGCACAGCGGGCAACAGGTGGCGGAACAAAATACGCGCGGTCCCGGCCCCCAGCGCCTGAGCCGCTTCAACGTACAGGGTGGAGCGCACCGTCAGAACTACGCTGCGCACGAGGCGGGCATAAATCGGTATTCCGGCGATGCCCACCGCGATCCCCAGCGTTGCCAGTCCCGGCCCGAGCAGCGCCACGACCAGGAGCGCCAGCAAGAGCGCCGGGAAAGCCAGCAGCAGATCGATCAAGGCCACAAAGGCTTGCCCCAACCAGGCCCGGCTATAACCGGCCAGCAGTCCGAGGACCGTCCCGACAATGAGACCGACCGAGACCGCGAGCCCGGCCGTAGACAACGTCGCCCTTGCGCCAAATAATAGCCGGCTGGCCAGGTCGCGGCCGTAGAAGTCGGTGCCTGCCAGGTGCAAGGATCCGGGCGCTTGAAGCTGAGCGGCCAGGTTGAGCGCGTCGGGCGGGTAGGGAGCGAGCCAGGGACCCACAAGCGCCGCCACGAGGGCTGCGCCGATGAGCAGCGCGCCGAGCCACGCGCCGGGATTACGCCATAGGCGCCGGACGACCAGTTGCAGTGGCGACACAGGCCGGCCGGCTGCAGTTGGGACAGCCGGTTTGGCAGACAGCGCGCCAGGCGTTCGGTGAAGCGTCGTCATTGCCAGCCGGCTTGCGGGCTCAGCCAGCCGGCTGCGAGGTCCACCAGCAGGTTCAGGATCACGTAAAAGCCTGCCGTGAGCAAGGCGACCCCCTGCACGACCGGCAGGTCGCGATTCAGGATCGCGTCGACCAGTAACCGGCCGATGCCCGGCCGGTTGAATACGGTCTCGGTGATGACCGTGCCACCCAGGAGGAAGCTCAGTTGCAGGCCGGAGACGGTTACCAGCGGCACCAGCGCATTGCGTAAGGCGTGGCGCAGCAATACCTGGCGCCGGGTCAGCCCCTTGGCACGCGCCGCCACTACGTAAGGCTGCGCGAGAACCTCCAGCAGCGTAACCCGCGCGATGCGCGCCAGGGGACCGGCGGTCGCGAACCCCAAGACCAGTGATGGCATTAGCAGGGCTTGCCAACTCCCGGCGCCTGTGGCGGGCAGCCAGCCCAGCCGCACGCTGAATAGCCAGATCAGCAGCAGTCCCGACCAGAAGACCGGCACGGTGGCTCCCAGCACTGCCAGGAGCGTTGCCAGCCTGTCCGGCCAGCGCCCGGCCCAATAAGCAGCCGCGATGCCCAGCGCCGGCCCTGCCAGCCAGGCCCAGGCGAGGGCTGCCAGCGCGAGGCGCAAGGTGTACGCAAACTGCTCGCCAATCAACTGTGTGACAGGCCGGTTGTAATACAGAGAGCGTCCCAGGTTACCCTGCAGCAGCTCACTCAGCCAGCCGGCGTATTGCAGTGGAAGGGGCCGATCCAGGCCCAACTCGCTACGCAGCGCGGCCACCGCCTGTGGCGAAGCGCCGGAACGGGCCAGCATCGTTTCGGCGGGGTCGCCGGGCAGCAGCCTGACCAGCAGAAAGACCATTGTGGCAATGCCGAGCAGGGTCAGGGCTGCCACGATCAGGCGTCTCCGCAAATAGGAGAGCATGCTCACCTATCGTTTGCTGACCAACGACACGTCATACAATACCGGCCACCAGCCTTGCACGTCGTAGCTCAAGCCTTGAACGCGAGAGTAGGCAGCGTTTAGATTGACCTGATCACGGATCGGCAAAATCCAGGCCTGCTCCATGATGCGTTGCTGAACCCTGGCGTACAACGGCGCGCGCTGCGTCCAATCGGCGGTGCGCGCGGCCTGCTCCAGCCAGGCGTCAACCTCAGGGTCGCTCACTTTGGCCCAGTTGAACCCGTTCAACTGGCTGCTGGCGAAATAGGTGCGCAGCAGGTCGGGATCGGTGCCCGAAAAGACGGAAGGGATCAGTTCGTCGACGCCTTTGCGAGCGGCATCCAGCGCAGCCGGATAGCTCATAGTCTCCCATTGCACGTCAACGCCCAGTTGCCGCCATTGGGCCTGCAAGATGGTCCCGACCTTTGTCAGTTCGCCCCAAGATTGCAGGATGCCTTTCAGTGTCAGGCGCTGGTCCTGCCGCACCAGGATCCCGTCCTTGTCCTTCTGAGTCCAGCCCGCTTCGGCCAGCAATGCCGCGGCTTTCTGCGGATCATAAGGATAGAGTTGGGCCAGAGCAGGATCGGCCCCGCGCGTGATGGCAGCCAACGGGCCCGCGGCGACGGGAGACGTGGTTCCAAAGACCGCCTTGACCAACGACGCCCGATCAGTGCCGTAGAGCAGAGCCTGGCGGACCCGCAGGTCGTCACCCGGCGCAAGACGCGTGTTCAGAAAGAACTGGACCGACTGTCCGGGAATGGCGACAAGGTTGAGCCGGTAGGCGGGATTGGCGCCGACCTGTGCGGCGTCCTGCGCCGGCAGCTCGCCCATCACGTCCGCTTGCCCGGATAAGAGGGCCGGCAAGCGGGTGGCGGGGTCGGCGTAGAAGCGAAATTCAATCTGATCGAGGTATGGCGGGCCTTGATGACTGCGGATCTCCGGGGCCCAGTTGTAGTCAGGGTTGCGTTCGAGCACCAGCGATTGGCCTTGTTGGTATGACAGCATGCGAAAGGGGCCGGTCCCCACCTGGTGGAGCTGGTATTGGTCGCCCCACTTGTCCAGCGCAGCCGGCGAGGCCATCCCCAGGTAAACCTGGCTCAGCCCGTCGAGGAGCGGCGCATAGGGTTGTTTCAGGACCAGCTTGACAGTGTAGGGGTCCGTCGTCTCTGCGTGATCGAAAGGTCCAAGCAGGAAAACTGCCTTTTGCGAATGCGTTGCCGGGTCGGCGACGCGTTTCAGATTGCGCACCACTGCATCGGCATTGAACGGCGTGCCGTCCTGGAATTTCACGTCGTGGCGTAGCTCGAAGGTATAGGTCAAACCATCCGGACTGATGACCCAACTCGTCGCCAGGTCCGGATGGAACTGGCCGCCCTTATCTTGCGCCACCAATGTGTCGTAGACGCTGTTGAGCGGGATGCCGAGCTCGGAGCTGGCATTGACGTGCGGGTCAATGCCGGATGGGACCAGTGTCAGGCCATAGTGCAGTATGCCGCCGGCGCGCGGCCCGCCGGCGCTCGGCGTATCTACGCTGGGCGGCGTTGATGTGGCACTGGAAGGCCCGTCACTGTTCGTCGTGTTAGCAGCCACAGCGGCAGGCCGCGTAGGAATGCCGCCGGGCGCGGCCGGGGTGGCAGACGGCGCCGGCACACAGCCGGCGATAGTAAACAGGACGGCAATCAGCCCTGAGAAGACGGCGCGGTATCTCATGCAGCCTTTCAGCTTTCTCACTTCAGAGAAGGAATAGTCGGGAATTTGCATTATGATAGCACACAGTATGTCAAAAGCACGAAGGGTGACGGGCATCACACAAGGGATGGGGAAAGGAAGCCAGATTCCAATTGATCAGGTCTCCTTTTGACACTCGATATGCTTTCGGATATACTGCCGCCATGCAGCGTGTTCGCGTGAAGATCGAAGGGCTTCGCGATGC
>JADGQF010000037.1 GCA_017882045.1 Anaerolineales bacterium | reverse complement strand
CAATCTCGTCGCCCCCGACAGAATCAGCATTTACCACAAGCCCATCGAGGCCCAGTGCCAAACGGAAGAGGAACTGCGCCGGCTTGTGGGAGTCGTAGTTCGTCATGAAGTGGCCCACTTCTTCGGGATCAGCGACGAACGCCTACACGAGTTGGGGGCCTATTAGTGGTTACCTGTATCGCTATGTGGTACGCAGATCATGAAGCCATCCTCTGAGCAAATCCGATTTGTGGAGTTAACCAGCCTGCAGGACGACTTGCTGTTGCCCTGGCTGGACCTGTATGAGACTGCTTTTTCGGCTGCGGAGCGGGTGCTGGTGTCGAAGCACTTGCTCGCACTCAAGGGAGCGTCCGACGCCGACGAGCCCGGTGAGCACCACATCCTGGCGGCCCTGGCCGGAAACGCGAGCTTTGCCGGGCTGGCGCGCTACCAGGTACTGCCCGACCTGGGCGTGGCCTACCTGTGGTACCTGGCCACCTCACCCGAACTGCGTAGCCAGGGTGTTGGGACGAAGTTTTATCAGGAGATCGTGCGTCGAGTGACAGGTCCGGCTGTGCGGGCGTTAGTGATCGAGGTGGAGATACCGGCGCGGGCAAGCGGGGGTGAGGGCGCAGCCGCGGCAGCCGAGAACTCAGCCGTGGACGCCGAGCGCGCGCTGGCCCAGCGGCGGATCACCTTCTACCGGCGGCAAGGGGCGCGGCTGCTGGAGGGCATCCATTACCTGCAGTCCGTCGGGCGGCACCAGGCCCCTATCCCAATGCACCTTATGTTTCACGCTTTTGGCGCACTGGACGCGGCGCAGGCCTTCGCGCTGGCCAGGAGCTTGTGGGGCGAACAGGTCAGACAGGTGGGCGAGCTGCGCCTGGCATGAGACGGGGCCGAACCCAGAGACAGCGGCCTCTAACCGCCGGAACTGGCCGGAACGTCGGCGCCGGGACCATACATGTAAATCGCGCGCCAGGGTTGGTAGTGGCTGACGAACTTGTCCTCGCGCACCTTGCCGTCGGGATCGGTTACCTTGCGCACGACCAGCGCGTCCAACCCCTTGACCGCCCAATCCACCTGCTTGACGACGCCTGCCCCAAGGGTTTTGTCTAGCTGGTAGAGCGGCGCGGGCGAGTCCTTGACATTCGTGATAACCGGCTCGGCGATCTCTACTTTGCGCCCAGTGGAAGTGCCGTAGATGTAGAAGGTTAGCTCTCCCTTGGCCGTGTCGACGCCCGATTTGATGAGGATGTAATGCCCCGAGTCATTGCGGAAGCGGAAATCGACGTCGGGCGTGGAGATCGTCGCGTCCATCCCCGGCTTGCCGTACCAGCCCACGACGTAACCGTGCGCATAGCGCTGTGTGATGGGAAAACCACCGTAGAGGGCCGCCCGGAAAGCGGTCGTCGATACCTGGCACACCCCGCCGCCAATGCCCACTGCGGTGCGCTCTGCGGCAATGATCAGGCCCTCAACAAAACCATTGGCAGCCGTGACATCCCCAACATTGCTATCGAAGGAAAACTCCTCCCCCGGCGGCACCACCACGTTGGTGAACTTGCCGGCTGCGGTGGCTATATTGTGCGCCCGATCGTTGCTGGAGCCTTTGAAGACCGTCGTACCCTGGCTGATCAGATCGACGATACCCATCTCGGCGACTTTGTTGCCGTCCACCTTGGGTTGCACGATGGTCACTGGGACGCTGATGACGCGCGGCTCGGTTGCGGCCAGGGGTTGAGTGGTGGAAATGACCGCTTCGATCGCGACGACGCCGGCTTTGACGTCCATCACCTGTCCCACCTGGCTGGGCTTGAGCACCGTCAGTTTCTTCGTGGAGGGGTTGAAGTCCAGCGCAGCATTCTGCACCGGCCGGTTGACCTGCGCGCCCAATTCCTGCAGATAGGCCGTTACCTGCTCGCGGTCCATCTGCGCGCGCAGGGTGACCCGTCCGTTGCCGTCGGGAGCCGTCGTGAGTTGGAGCCATTGGCGAAGCGTGGGGCGATCGACTGCGAAACGCTGAGTGCCGTCGCTGCCCTTGGCAACCAACGCCAGCGGCTGGCTGAGCAACGCGCTGACCTGGGCCGCGGCATCGGCGACGGAAGTCACCACGGGCTGGCGGTCCTGCACCAGCAGCGGCACGCCGCCACCCTGGCCGGCACGCGCAGCCGCAAGCAGGGCCTGGCGCGTTTCTTCCACGTCAACCTGGCGACCGGATTGCCCGGGAACGGCGATCACGTCCAGCCCGGAGATGGTTAGCGAGCCCTCGCGGGGCGCCAGGTCGATATCACGCGCGATCCGCATCAGGCTATAGGTGACTTTGCCTTCCTCGATCAGAGTCTTGGGAGCCACGCTGTAACCATGGCGCAGCGCCTGCCATTGAGCGGTCAGATCGCGCTCCAAACCGCGCAACTGGCCCAGGACTGCCCCTTGCAGCCCCAGCCCGCTCGGGGAGGGCAGCGTGGAGCGACCGACCCCAAACGCCTCCGTCGCAGTCGCCCGCACATCCACCGCGACCCCCAGGCTATCCGGGGTGAACGACCAGGTACGCTCTCCGTAGCGCAAAATCACCGGCGGGCCGGGATAGGGGGTTAAGCCGTCTTGAATGGCCTGCTCGGCCTCCCCTAAGGTGAGACCGGCCAGGGGAATGCCTGCAGCCTGGACTCCAGGGTAAATATGGTCGAGGTAACGGAACTCATAGGCTGCAACGCCGCCGATGGCGGCGAGGGTCAGAAGCCCCAGCAGCAGGAGCAGGAACAGCCAGAAGCCCCAGCGGACACGCTGCGCACGCACGCGGCGTTTGGGTTTTGCGAGCGGTCCGCCGGCCGGAAGGGCGCGGTCGGGAGCAAGGCTTTGCGCCAAGGTGTGCCTCTTATGCGAACAGAAAGCGTAGAACGCGTCCCAAACGTGAAAAACAAGAGCCGCGATACGGCTAACGGCTACGTACGCCAGAATAAACGTCGCAGGGCCGGCCTGAGTTCCATCCTTACCACAAAACACTACTTAAGTCAGAGGAATTTTAACATATCTGGCCGCGCTTGGCAAGGGGTTTTTTAAGGCCCGGCGCGGCAAATATGGGTCAGGCGCTCGGTTCGCCAGCGGTTGCGCCCGGATAGACGGGCACAGTCAGCAGGCCCGCATGGCCGTCGACGTCCTGGTAGGTCAGCTGCCAGGCGGGCGAGACCAGGTGAACCGTGATATCGGACTTGCGCGCAGGCACGTGCAGTTGCTCGATGTTTCCCGCCGCTGCCGGTCATGCCGACACAGATGGCGTGAGTAACCAGATCGCGCGAGTCATAGTTGACCGGCCGATCGAGCGCCTGCCGGCCTTCAGGTCATACTCTTTACCCAGGTAGAAGCTGCCAAGCTGTTCGACTAAGGACATGTTCTACGCCTCATTCACCATAGGTGCGCGCACCAGGTGCGTGTATTTGAGGCCACTGCCCGTCAGGAAAAGCACGACACGCTCATCCGGACGAATGAAGCCGGACTGGCAGAGATGGCGCAGCGCAGCCAGGGTCGCAGCGGCCTCGGGGGCGACGAAGATGCCTTCGGTGCGCCCGATCTCGGACATGGCAGCGCGGATTTCTTCGTCAGTGACCGCCAGGGCCGTGCCGCCACTCTGGCGAATGGCCTGGAGGATCAGAAAGTCGCCGATGGCTCGAGGCACTCGTAGCCCGTCGGCAATCGTCGCCGCATTCTCCCATGTGCCGGCCACCTCATCGCCGCGCTCGAAGGCGCGCACGATGGGCGCGCAACCGGCGGCCTGTACGCTGACCATACGCGGGCGGGCGGAGCCGGTCCAATGCAGTTGCTCCATCTCGGCGAATGCCTTCCACATGCCGACGATGCCGGTGCCGCCGCCGGTCGGGTAGATAATGACGTCGGGCAGCGTCCAGGCGAACTGCTCGGCCAGCTCGTAACCCATCGTCTTCTTGCCCTCGACGCGGTACGGCTCCTTGAGCGTGGACAGGTCGAACCAGCGGCCGGCCGCCACACCTTCCTGCACGCAGCGGGCGCAATCGGTGATCAGCCCGTCGACCAGGAAGACTTCCGCGCCCAGCGCGCTCATCTCGGCGACGAAGACCGGCGGCACATCACGCGGCGCGTAGACGGTGGCCGGCAAACCGGCCCGCGCTGCGTAGGCCGCCATGGCGCTGCCGGCGTTGCCGGCGGTCGGAATGCCCAGGGCGCGTGCGCCCAGTTCGGCGGCCCGGGCGACGGCCAGGCAGAGCCCGCGCGCCTTGAAAGAGGCAGTCGGGTTCAAGCCCTCGTCCTTGGCATAAAGTTGAGACTGGCCAAGCGCGGCGCCCAGCCGCTCGAGGCGCAGCAGAGGCGTGAAGCCCTCGCCCAGCGTGATCCGATAGGCGGGATCCTTCACGGGCAGCATCTCAGCATAGCGCCAGAGAGTCGCCGGACGGCCGGCCAGCATTTCGGGCCGAAAGCCGGCCTTGGCTGCCTCCATGTCGTAGCGCGCCAGGAGCGGGCGGCCGCAAGCGGGGCAGACGTTATACAGCCGGTCTGCCGGGTAGTGCGCGTGGCACCATGAGCATTCGAGATGCGATAGGTAGGAGAACATGGTTACCAGTATACCACAGAACGCTTGTTCGATCAACAATCGATGGGTTCTGGCCGTCGCGCCGGCCCCAGGCGCGACGGCGACCGGCAAACACCCGGCACGTAGATGCCGAAGGCTTGACCGGTCGCCATCGACTGTCGGAAAATGCTGAAACGGCCAGGCGGCGAGGTACCGGCCGCGCGCGCTAGTTCTTAGCGAAAGGCACAGAGATCCCCCATACCGCCGGGCTGCGCAGGTTGCGAGCGCAATCCCGGCTTTCCGGCTCGGAAACCGGACCATGCCGGGCTGAGAAATCGCTGAGTCCCTGCTCAAGGGTTTCGCTTAGCCGGTCCAAACAGGTGGGCGTGACGATCAGGCGCGCAGCGACATGGATCTTAAAGAGGTTTGGGACCAGGTAAGCGAAATCTAAAATGACTTCTCCCGGACAAGACGAGGTGATGACGAAGTTACTGACAACGGTGGGCAGACCGGGCGGCGCCAGTAACTGAGGTTTCGCAGGCCGACCGTCCTGACAGCCCGCCGCGCGTGATGCATCGCCCAATGGCCCCAGTGGGTGCGTGCCGTCCCGTTCCCCGTTTTCGACGCTGCCCGGCAGACGGTGCCCCAACCAGGCGTCGTGCCCCAGTTCGTCGTCAACCAGGGGCAACCGGTGCTCAGCAAGCATTTCTGAGAGCAGGAGCGCATCGTGGGGCGTCAGGCTGATGCGGGCGCGCACGCGCTGCGAGCGGACACCGGGCAGCACCTGGGCAAAGTCCAGCAGGAAGCGGGTTGCGCTGTAGCGTACGAGCACGTGGTTGGCGTAAACCGGCTCCAGGGTCTCAGGCACCTCGACCGGTGCCTCCTGGAAGGTTCTGATATGTCTCTTCATTTACACCTCCCCCTTTGCGTGGTCCATTGTATCCGAGATGCCACATCCGTCAAGGGGAGGTTTTTTGCGTCTCTGCGTCCCTAATCCGAAAGGCGAGCGCTGATTTAGCTCAAAAGGCGCGCGAGGTCTTCGATGGGTACGCGGCGGGTAGGTTGGGTGGCGCGACGCCAGGCAAGAACGCGCGGCAGGCCGATCAGGCCGGCGAGCTGGCCACGCAGGCGGGCGCGGGCCGCTTGGCCACGCCAGGCGCGCAGGGCTTCCCAGGCGATGCGCCCCTGGGCGCGCAGGATACGGCCGAAGTGGCGGCGGAGCAACGGGCCGGGGACGTCCTTAGCGATCGTCCAGAGCGTATTGCGGCCCGTGTAGAAACTGCTCAACACGCCGCCGCCGCTCGCGCTGAGATGGTGGTAGAGGCGGGCCTGCGGAGCGAACACAACCTGCCAACCCAGCAACTGAAGGCGCCAGGCCAAATCGACGTCCTCGAGGTACATCCAAAAGTTAAAGTCGAAGCCCCCGGTCTGCTGCCAGGCTGCGCGTCGATAGGCCGCCCCGCCGCCGCACGCCCCGAACACGGCGGTTGCGCCATCGAACTGTCCCAGGTCCTGCTGCCAGACGCCCCGGTTGAGGGGAATGCCGTCTGCGCCCATCAGATCGCCAGCATTATGCAGCACGTCTCGCCGGTCGAAGAGCAACATCTTGCTGGCGATCGCGCCGGCCTGCGGGTTCGCCTGTGCGACGGCGACCAGGGCCGCCAGCCAGCCCGGCTCGACCTCGGTATCGTTGTTGAGCATGACGAGCCACTCGCCGCGCGCGGCGTCCGCCCCAGCATGACAACTGGCGATAAAGCCGCGGTTGCGCTCCGCTTGGATCACCTGCACCTCCGGGTGGTTGGCCCGGACGAAGGGCACTGAGCCATCCGAGGAAGCGTCGTCGACCAGGATAACTTCAGTGCAGGCCTTGGGATAGGTTTGGGCGCGCAGAGCATCCAGGCAAACGGGAAGGAAGCGCAGTCCGTTGAAATTGGTGATGATCACGCTGACCAGCGGTTGCGCATCCGGTGTCTCGGGCATCAGCTACTTGCCCTCGGAGCGGAGCAGAGCCACGTACTCGGCCACGGCCTGCTCCCAGGGGCGAAGAGTCAGGCCCATGGCAGCGCCGGCGGTGTTAGCGAGCACCGAGTGCAACGGCGGACGGGATGGGCGCGGCCAGTCGGCGCTGAGGATGGGCGTGATCGGCACATCGCCATAGCCGGCCTGCTGCAGGATGGCCCGTGCGAAGTCGCAACGCGAGCAAAAGCCGCGGTTGGTCAGGTGATAGATGCCAAAATGGCCGCTTTCGACCAGCCGGCGAACGGCCGCGGCGACATCGGGCGCATAAGTGGGGTTGCCGAACTCGTCCGCAGCTACCCGCAGCGCCCCATTTTTCTGGGCAGCGGACAGGATCTTGGTCACGAAGTTATTGCCGCTGGGGCCAAACAGCCAGGCCACGCGCACGATGTAGAAACGACTTAAGAGATCGCGCACGATCTGTTCGCCGGCGGCCTTGCTCCGGGCGTACACGCTGATGGGGCTCGGGCGGTCCCACTCGCGGTAAGCTTCGCGCGCGCTGCCGTCAAAGACCTCGTTCGTGCTGATATAGAGCAGCGCCGCGCCTGCCGCCTGTGCTCCGAGGGCAATATTCTGCGTGCCGACGGCGTTGGCGCGAAATGCCTGTTCGGGGTCCTGCTCGCAGCCGTCAACGTTGGTAAAAGCGGCCGCGTGGAGGACCAGGTCGGGCTTAAAATCCGCGACGCGCGTGCAGATCGCGGGCTGGGTGATGTCATCACCGGGAAGATCAAGCGGCAGGAGCTGGTGATCCGCAAACGCGGCCTGCAATTGGCGGCCCAACTGGCCGTTATGCCCGGTGATGACGACACGCATGGTCTCAGAACCTCCAGGAAGCGAAGGACTCGCCAAGCTGACGCCGGATCGCGGCCAGCGCCTGATCTGTCGCCGCAGTATGACATGAGGTGATCAAAGGCACAAACCGGACATCGGCGAGGCAGCGCACGGTCAGATCCCCCGCCGGCTTCTCGATCAACCACAATCGCTGGTCACCGCCCGGCTCGCCGAGAGGGATAACCAACCGGCCGCCATCGGCAAGCTGAGCGACCAGTTCGGGCGGGACCTCCTGGGCGACCGCGGTGACGATGACGGCATCGAACGGCGCAAGCTCGGGCCAACCCAGGCAGCCGTCGCCGGTCCGCACTTCCACCGGGTAGCCCAGCGCGTGCAGGCGTGCCGCGGCCTGCTCTGCCAGCTCTGGCAGGGTCTCTATGCTCCAAACGTCGCGCGAAATCTCGGCCAGCACCGCGGCCTGATAACCGGAGCCGGTACCAATCTCCAGGACACGGCTCTCGGCCGTCAGGGAAAGGGCCTGCGTCATCAGGGCCACGATGTAGGGCTGCGAGATGGTCTGCCCGTGGCCGATGGGCATGGCAATATCCACGTAGGCGTCGGCGCGCTGTGCCGGCGGAACGAAAAGGTGCCGCGGCACCGCGGCCAGCGCGGCGCGCACAGCCGGATCGGTGATATCCGGCCAATCCGGCGGCCAGGTCTTGGGACGCAGGGGCTCGGTCATGGGGAGAATTGTAACTTTCTACGGCTGGAGTGACAAGTTGCGGAACGTGCCGGGCATTGGAGCGGAATCACGCCTGATGATATACTCTGGTTGTCTCTCGTCATTCGTGACAAGCGTCATAAGGAGGTGACACGATGGCACAAGATAAGCTGGCTTTCATCCGCGAGGATGTGGAACAACTGAAGGCCAATAGCCTGTTCATCAACATCCGCACGATGGACTCGCCCGCCGGGGCCTGGATGACAGTCGATGGCCGGCGGGTGCTCAACTTCTGTACGAACAACTACCTGGGGCTGGCGGATGACCCGCGCATGAAAGAAGCCGCCAAGGCGGCAGTCGACCGCTGGGGCGTGGGACCGGCCGCGGTGCGCAGCATCGCCGGGACGCAAGGCCTGCACCTGGAACTGGAACGGCGCCTGGCGGCCTTCAAGCGGGTGGAGGACGCGCTGTATGTGCAGAGCGGCTTTTGCGCCAACCAGGCGGCCATCGCGCCCCTGGTAGGCAAAGAGGACGTGATCTTCTCAGACCGGCTGAACCACGCCAGCATCATCGACGGGGCGCGTTTGAGCAGCGCCAAGATCGTCGTCTACGAGCATTGCGACCCGGCGGACGCCGAGGTCAAGATCCGCGAGAACTTGCCAAACTTCCGGCGCGGGCTGTTGGTGACCGACGGCGTTTTCAGCATGGACGGCGACATCGCGCCCTTGGACAAGCTGACGGAGATCGCGGAGAAGTACGGCGTGCTCACCATGGTCGATGACGCCCACGGCGAAGGCGTGCTCGGTCAGGGGGGGCGCGGCATCGTTGATCATTTCGGGCTGCACGGCGTGTTCGACGTTGAGATCGGCACGTTGAGCAAGGCGTTCGGCGTGGTAGGCGGAGTGATTGCGGGCAAGAAGTTGATCGTCGACTACCTGCGCCAGAAGGCCCGGCCATTCCTGTTCTCCAGCGCAGTGACCCCCGCCGACACCGCGGCCTGCCTGGCCGCGGTGGACCTGTTGGAGGAATCCGAAGAACGGGTGCAAAGGCTGTGGGATAACGCGCGCTACTTCAAGGAAGAGATGGCGCGCCTGGGCTTCGACACCGGGCGCTCGCAAACCCCGATCGTGCCGGTTATGCTGGGCGACGCGGCCCTGGCCAAGGAGTTCAGCCGGGAGTTGTTCGCCAATGCCGTGTTCGCAGTGGCGATCGGCTTCCCAACCGTACCGCGCGGGCTGGCGCGCATAAGGGTGATGAACACGGCCGCCCATAGCCGGGAAGATCTGGACTTGGGGCTGGCAGCGTTCGAGACGGTAGGCAAGAAACTTGGGGTCTTAAAAATAAATAGAGTTACTTGACGCGCGACGCGCATTATGATATGCTGCGAACATTAGTGTTCACCCCGCCATCGCCTCCGGAGGCAGTCATGAAGATCCGCTTTGGCACGCTCGTAGCGATCTCGATTCTCGTTCTGTTGGCGTTCTCGCTCGCGGCCTGCGAGAAAGATCGCCCGGTTCCCACGCCTACCCGCTCGGCATCGACAGCGGCAACGGCGGCCGCGGCGGCCGCGGCGACCCGTGCGCCGCAAGCCAATGCGACCCAGCTCGCCCTTCCCGTGGTCAGCAGCGGCGCCACAGTGACGGGTACGCAAGGCAGCGCCGCGGCGACGCAGGCGGCCCAGGCTTCGGCGGCAGGAGCCACGCAGCAACCGACTGCCGTGGGCAACGGCCAATCCTTGACCTACACGGTCGCCCAGGGTGATTCGCTGACCAGCCTGGCCAAGAGGTTCGGCGTCACCCAGGAGTCGATCCTTACGCTCAACGGACTGACTAACCCGGATGCGCTCCGGGCAGGCCAGACGCTGAAGATCCCCGGCCAGGGCACTTCTGCGACAGGGACGAGCGCCAGCGGCGGCGCCACCACCTACACGGTGACGGCCGGCGACACGTTGTCGAAGATCGCGGTCAAGCTCGGCGTCACGACCAAACAAATTATCGCCGCCAATAACATCGCGAACCCCGACGTGCTCCCGGTAGGCAAGGTCTTGACCATCCCGACAGGCGGAACGACAACCGGCAGCGCGGGCGCCACGACCGGCGCCAGCGGAGCCAAGACGTACGTCGTGCAGGCCGGTGACACTCTGGCCCAAATCGCGGCGCGCAACGGGGTGACCCTCAACCAGTTGATGGCCGCCAACAACATCATCAATGCGGACCGCATTTACTCGGGGCAGACACTGAAGATCCCATAAGCTCGCACGACGCGGGCTGAACAGCAATGACTTGACACGGTGACGGGGCCATTCCGCCAAGGGATGTGCTGCCGCCACCGTTTCGTTTTGGAGCGGCGGGAATCAAAATCGCTTGACAACGGGCCATCAGAGAGCTTATACTCGTTCACAGAACACCGTACATCGCACAGATGGCCCGAACAGGAGCCAGTTATGGAGTATAAGGACTACTACAAGATTCTCGGCGTTGAGAAGACTGCAGACCAGAAAGAAATCAAGAAAGTCTATCGGCGGCTGGCGCGACAGTTTCACCCTGATGTGAATCCTGGCGACAAGGCCGCCGAATCACATTTTAAAGAAATCAATGAAGCCTATGAAGTGCTGAGCGACCCGGAGAAGCGCCGCAAATACGACGAGCTAGGTCAGAATTACCAACGCTGGCAGCAGACGGGCGGTCAGCCGAGCGGTTTTGACTGGGGCCAGTATGCGGCGCGACAAGGCCAGCCAGCCGGCCAATGGGGCGGCACGCGGGTCGAGTACGGCGATATCAACGACCTGTTCGGGAACTCGGGGTTCTCGGACTTTTTCGAAACGCTCTTTGGAGGTGTGGGACAGGGCGCAGGCGCGCCCGGCACGAGGACGCGTGCCGGGCAGGCGCCCGCGCGCGGGCGCGACCTGGAACAAAGCGTGGATGTCACCCTGGAAGAGGCTTTCCACGGCGCACAACGCCTGATGGAGATAGATGGACGGCGCCTGGAAGTGAAGATCCCGGCAGGAGTGAAAACCGGTTCGCGGGTTCGAGTGGCGGGGGAAGGCATGCCCGGCGCAGGCGGCGGCAGGCACGCGGGGCAGAAAGGTGACCTGTACCTGCGCATCAACGTCCTGCCCAGCCCAATATTCGAACGGCGTGAAGATAACCCGGACAACCTGTACTGCGACGTGACGGTAGACCTGTTCACTGCGCTGCTCGGCGGTGAGGCTCGTGTGCCGACAATGACCGGCTCGGTATCGCTCCGCATCCCGCCCGGTAGCCAGGTGGGCCGCACCTTTCGCTTAAGCGGGCAAGGGATGCCCCGGCTGCGCGCACCCAGCGAGCGTGGTGATCTGTTCGTGAAGTTACGGGTCAAGCTCCCCGAGAACTTGAGCGAACAGGAACAAAAGCTGGTGCGAGAATGGGCGCAGTTGCGCGGGGTCGCGGTCTAGCGCCAGGGCTGAAAAGAGCGACGTTAACAATCGATGCATAAGGAGCAACTAAGATGATGCAAGAGCGCGATCTTCAGGAATTGGCTGAACTGGTCAGCGACAAGGCGACCGTGCTGAGCCTGTATCTGAACGTGGACCCGCATCGTCGCTCCACCGGGGAGTACAAACTTGCACTGCGGCAGTTGTTGGAGCAAGCCGCTCAACTGGGGGCCGGGCAATCCGACCTCGATCGCGTCGAACACTATTTCGAACATGAGTATAACTGGCAGGGACGGGCCATTGCCTGCTTTAGCTGCCACTCAGCAGACTTCTGGCGAGCCTACCCATTGCTGGTACCGGTCAACGACTCTGTATTCGTAAGCCATCGAGCCTATCTGAAGCCGTTGAGTGATCTGTGGGCCGAGTATGAACGTTTCGGGGTGGTGAACATTGACAAGGAAGGGGCACGTCTTTTCGTCTATCACCTGGGTGCGCTGGAGGATTCGGCTGGTACCTTGGGCACCGAGGTAAAGCGTCACAAACAAGGCGGCTGGGCGGCCGATAAGCTCCAGCGCCACGAGGACGAGGAAGCTAAGCACAATCTGAAGGAGGCTGCAGCACTGGCGGATTCGTTCATGCGCCAGCACAAAGTTGAACGGGTGGTGCTGTCCGGATCGGAAGATAACCTGGCTTTGTTCCGCGAGCTACTGCCCCGCTCACTGCAAGATAGAGTCGTCGGCCAGATCAGCCTGGACATGAACGCCTCGCCCAACGAGGTCTGGGAACGGGCGTTCGAAGTGGCGCTCGAGGCGGACCGCCGCGCTGAGTCCGAGTTGCTGGACCAGGTGATCACCGTGGCGGCCAAAGGTGGCGCCGCGACAACGGGACTCGCCGACACCTTGGTCGCCATGCAAGAAGGGCGGATGTATCAACTGCTGGTCGACAAGGATTACCATGCGCCCGCCTATCTGTGTGGGAACTGCGGGGCGATTACGGTCGAGGAGCGGGAAACCTGTCCGTACTGCGGCCAGCCGATGGCCGCCACCGACGACGCGGTCAACCTCGCGATACAGCGGGCGGTGAACGCCGGTCTTCGGGTAACTGTTCTGGACCATGATCCTCGGCTCGCCCAGGCGGGCCGCATCGCGGCCGTGCTGCGGTACTAGCGTTCAACGTCGACGTCAACGTCAAACGTCATCGAGAGTGCACGTTGGCGCGTCGCACGCCCTGACTTGAGACGTGCCAACGTGCAACCTTTCGGCCCGCGTTTGCGTTATGTTAGATATGTTACAATTTGTAGCCAGACCTACGCGGGGCCGGATGCCCCCAAGTTACAATGGACACAAGGTGAGCTGTTGATAGTGCATAGGTTGGGGGAGTTGAATAACCAATGATGAGATTTGATCGGTTCACAGAGCGCGCTCAAGACGCTGCCATGCGCGCTTATGAGACAATGCAGCGCTACGGACATAGCCAGGTCGACGTCGAGCATCTGTTCCTGGCTCTGCTGGAACAACCGCAGAGCCTGATCGCCGAGATGCTCGAACGCATAGGCGCGCCCGTGGAAGTCATGAAAGAGCGCCTGGCGGAGAACTTGCAGCGGACGCCGCGCAGCGTGGGCGCGAATATTTACCCGCAGCAAGCCGCGCAAGTGTTTATCACGCCGCGGCTCAAGCGCGTGATCGACCAGGCTACCGAAGAGGCCAAGCAACTACAGGACGAGTATATCTCGACCGAACATCTGATGCTGGGCATCGCGAGCGAGCGGAATAGCTTTTCGGCAAACTTGCTGCGTGAGGCACGCATCAACCGTGACATGATTCTGTCGGCAATCCAGCAGGCGCGTGGCGGTCAGAAAGCCAGCACGCCGACCGCGGAGAGCCATTATCGGACCCTGGAAAAATACGGGCGTGACCTGACACAACTGGCCGTGCAGGGCAAGCTGGACCCGGTGATCGGTCGCGACTCCGAGATCCTGCGCGTGATCCAGGTCTTGAGCCGGCGCACGAAGAACAACCCGGTGCTGATCGGTGAGGCAGGCGTCGGCAAAACGGCCATCGTGGAAGGGTTAGCCGAGAAGATCATCAGCGAAGACGTTCCCGAAATCCTGATGGGCAAGCGCGTGATCAGCCTGGACCTGGGGGCAATGATCGCAGGCACGCGCTTCCGCGGCGAATTCGAAGAACGGCTCAAGGCGACCATCGAGGAAGTGCAACGCGCCGAAGGGGAAGTGATCCTCTTTATCGATGAGTTGCACACGGTGGTGGGGGCCGGCGCGGCCCAGGGCGCAGTGGACGCCAGCAATATGCTGAAACCGGCCCTGGCGCGCGGCGAGCTGCGCTGCATCGGCGCGACAACCCTGGACGAATACCGGCAGTACATTGAGAAGGACAGCGCGCTGGAACGGCGCTTTGCGCCGATCTACGTGGACGAGCCAACGGTGGAAGAAACAATTGAGATCCTGCACGGCGTGCGCGATCGTTATGAGAAGCACCACCAGGTAACCTACACGGACGAAGCGCTCGTGGCCGCGGCGCGGCTTTCGCAGCGCTACGTGACGGATCGACGGCTGCCCGACAAGGCCATCGACCTGATCGACGAGGCGGGGGCCGGGCTGCGCGTGGCGCTTTACACCATGCCGGCTCCGCTGAAGGCCGCCAAGAAGCGGCTGGCCGAGCTCAAAACACAGGAAGAACAGAGTTGGGCCGCGAACGACTACGCCCGCTCGGCGGAGCTGAAGAGCGAACGGTTGAAGATCGCTGGCCAGTACGAGGCCGACAGGACCTCCTGGAGGCAGTCTTCCGGACTTGACGAATCCATCGACGCGGAAGACATCGCGCAGGTAGTGGCGCGTTGGACCGGTATCCCGGTGAATACGATGCTGGAAGGCGAAGCGATTAAGCTGCTGCACATGGAAGAGGAATTGCACAAGCGCGTGGTCAGCCAGCATGAGGCAATCACGGCCGTGGCCGATGCCTTGCGCCGGGCGCGCAGTGGCCTGAAGGACCCGAAGCGACCGATCGGCAGCTTCATCTTCCTGGGCTCCAGCGGCGTCGGCAAGACTGAGCTGGCCAAGGCCTTGGCCGAGTACCTGTTTGACGACGAAGACGCGCTGGTGCGCATTGATATGAGCGAGTACCAGGAACGCCACACGGTCAGCCGGCTGTTCGGTGCGCCGCCCGGCTATGTCGGTTACGACGAAGGCGGGCAACTGACCGAGGCCGTGCGCCGCAGGCCCTACCGGGTGGTCCTGTTCGACGAAATCGAGAAGGCGCACCCGGAAGTATGGAATTCGCTGCTGCAGATCCTGGAAGACGGCCGGCTGACAGATGGCCAGGGCCATGTGGTCGACTTTCGCAACACTGTGCTGATCATGACGTCGAACATCGGCACGGCGTTCGTCGGCAAGGGCGGCACGATTGGCTTCCTGAAAGAAGGGGCGCTGAGCAATCAGGACCGGCAGCTACAGGAGAACATCGAGCGGGACCTGAAACAGACCTTCCGGCCCGAATTCCTGAACCGGGTCGACGAGATCATCATTTTCCACAGCCTCACGACCGCGGACGTGCGCGAGATCGTCGATTTGCAGATGCGGGAGATCGCGGGCCGGCTGGCCGAGCACGATGTGAAGGTGGAACTGACGGATGCGGCGTGCGATTGGCTGGCCCAGGAAGGTTACGACCCGCAGTTCGGGGCGCGGCCGCTGCGCCGCACGCTGCAGCGGTTCGTGGAAAACCCGTTGTCGAAGCGGATCCTGGCCGGCGAGTTCCACGAAGGTGATACCGTGGTGGTGGACGCAGCCGAGAATGCCGAAGGCAAGCGCGAGATCCTCTTCAAGGTGCGCCAGGCCGAGGGGATCGCGGTCGAGTTGCCGGTGGGAAAGTCATCGACGGCGCCGACTTCGTGAGCGACCGGCTTTAGCCAGGCTTTAGCCCGTAATAGATAACCAACGAGAGGCGCTGGAAAAAACCGGTGCCTCTCGTTTGCTATCAGGAAGTCCCATCGGCCAGCGCCAGCACGATCTGAGCGGCGACGCGGGCGTTATTCTCCAGCAGAGCCAGGTTCGCGCGCAGGCTGGCCGCGCCGGTGAGCTCGCTGACGCGCGTGAGCAGGAATGGCGTTAGAGCCTTGCCTTTGATACCGGCCCCCGCGGCATCATGCAAAGCTCTGCCGATCGCCTCTTCCATCTGATCTGAGGGCAACTCGTATTCGACGGGCACGGGCACCGTAACCAGCAGACCCCCGGGCAGGCCCAAGGCTCGCTGCGCCCGGAATAGATCGGCGACCTGAGCGGCGGTGTCGGCGCGCACGTCAACCGCCAGGCCACTATCACGATTGTAAAAGGCGGGAAAGTGGTCTGTCTGGTAGCCGACCACCGGCACCCCGTGCGTCTCCAGCCACTCCAGGGTCGCGGGCAGGTCCAGGATGGCCTTGGCCCCCGCGCAAACGACGATGATCGGGGTCTGCGCCAGGGTCGGCAGGTCGGCGGAAATATCGACGGGCAGGAGCACCCCGGCTCGGTGCACGCCGCCAATGCCGCCGGTCGCGAAAACCTGGATGCCTGCACGGTGTGCCGTCCAGGCGGTAGTGGCGACGGTGGTCGCGCCGTCCAGCTTGCGTGCCACGACAACCGGCAAGTCGCGGATCGAGACCTTGAGCACGCCCCGGGCCGTGGCCAGATATTCGATCTGGGAGCGGTCCAGGCCGGCGGTTATCTGGCCGGCAAGGATGCCGATGGTAGCAGGAACGGCGCCTTGTTCCCGCACGATCTCTTCGACCCGCAGCGCGAGCTCAAGGTTCTGCGGGTATGGCAGGCCATGGGAGATGACGGTCGACTCCAGCGCGACGCATAGGCGGGCGGCGCCGGCGATGTGCGCGCCTAAAGCGGGTAAGATAGTCAGCCAGTTATCCACGGGTGCAAATCCTTTCGCGAGATAAGTGAAGGGTACACCATCTGCAAATGTGGCGCAAACGGCACGCAAGCTTTCGGTCATTTCGCGTCATGATGATAGAATAGCGGTGTCGGGTTAACCTTGTCTGATCGGGAGGCAGAGGAAATGCGCATTGCAGTCGGGGCCGATCACGCCGGATTTCCGATCAAGGACCAGGTTATCCAGGCGGTAAAGGCGGACGGGCACACGGTGCTCGACGTGGGTGCATTTAACGCGGAGTCGTCGGATTACCCGGACTTCGCGCTGGCCGTGGGACGGGCAATCCAAAATGGCGACGTGGACCGCGGCATCTTGCTTTGCGGGAGCGGCGTGGGAGTCAGCATCGCCGCCTGCAAGCTGCAGGGCATTCGAGCCGGCGTGTGCCACGATGTTTATTCGGCGCACCAATCGGTGGAACACGACAATATGAACGTGCTCTGCCTGGGTCCGCGCGTGATCGGACCCTCCTTGGCGTTGGAACTGGTGGGCGCGTTCCTGCGGGCCGAGTTCAGCGCCGAGGAACGCCACCTGAGGCGAGTTGCCAAGGTCGCGGCCATGGAAGCGCATAGGTAAAAGGAAGAAAGCCGAAAAACGGAGGATAAAGTGACTGTCAATCACTTGCGAGAACTGGCCAAATTCGGGCAGAGCGTCTGGCTCGACAATATCAGCCGGGATCTGCTGCAGACGGGCGAATTGAAACGGCTGATCGATGAAGACGGGATCACCGGCGTGACCTCGAACCCGACGATCTTCGAAAAAGCTATGTCTATAGGGACGCGCTACGACGCGGACATGGGCAAGTTGGCGGCCCGAGGCAAGAGCGTGAGTGAGATCTACGAGGCGCTCGCGCTGGCGGACATTGCAGCTGCGGCGGATTTGCTACGGCCAACCTACGAGCTCACGACCGGGGTGGACGGCTATATCAGCCTGGAAGTGTCACCGCACCTGGCTCACGACACGCAGGGCACCGTCGCCGAGGCCAAGCGCCTGTTTGCAGCCGTGAACCGGCCAAACGTGATGATCAAAGTGCCGGCCACGCGGGAGGGGATCCCGGCGATCAGTGCGTTGATTGGTGCGGGGCTGAACATCAACGTGACGCTGATCTTCGCGCTCAACTTCTACCAGGATGTGGCCCTCGCCTATATTCAAGGTCTAGAGATGCTGGCCGGCGCGGGCGGCGACCTGGCACACGCGGGGTCGGTGGCCAGTTTCTTCGTCAGCCGGGTGGATACGGCAGTCGATAAGTTGCTGGCCGGCCGGCCCGAGGAAGAGGAGCTGCGCGGCAAGGCAGGCATTGCCAACGCCCGGCTGGCCTACGCAGATTTTCAGCAGATCTTCGCCGGCCCGCGCTGGGAGCGTCTCGCCGCGGCAGGCGCCCGTGTTCAGCGGCCGCTATTTGCCAGCACGAGCACCAAGGATCCGCGCTACCCGGATACCTTGTATGCCGATGGCTTGATCGGACCACACACGGTGGACACCATGCCGCCGCAGACCATCGAGGCCTTCCGAGATCACGGGCACGCGGCGCTGACCATCACCCAGGACGTGGAGGGCGCGCGCCAGACCATGGAGCGCCTGGCGGCCGCCGGCATCGACATGAGCCAGGTGACACAGGATCTGCTCGACGCGGGTGTGAAGTCGTTCCAGGACTCGTTCGACAAGCTAATGAGCGGCCTCGAGCACAAGGTGGCGACGCTTACGCCGGGGTGATCATGCAAGATACGACGGCCAACGGAAGCGTACCTAACCCGGGCCCAACTTCAATCATCATCTTTGGCGCCAGCGGCGACCTCACGCAGCGCAAACTGATACCGGCGCTGTACACATTGGCGGTAGAAGGGCGTTTGCCGGAGCAGTATGCCATCATCGGCGTGGCACGCAGTGAGTTCGATGACAAAGGCTTCCGCGAGCATCTAAAGCGGGGAGTGGAAGAAAACGCACGGCTCGAAAAGATGGACGCGGCAGCCTGGACGCGTTTCGCGGAGCACGTCTGCTACTGCCAGGGCGACTACGATGGTCCCGAGACGTACACGACGTTGATCGGTCGCCTGATGGACGTGGACTCCCGGCATTGCACCGAGAGCAATCACCTCTTCTACCTGGCAACCCCGCCTCAGCTTTACCCGGTCATCGTGCAGCAACTTGGCGCCGCCGGTCTCAACCACATGCACTGCGAGGATGACCCGAGCGCGGAAGGTTACACACGCATTATCATCGAGAAACCGTTCGGGCGCGACCTGAGCAGCGCGCGTGACCTGAACGGGCGAGTACACGAAGTCTTTGACGAGACACAGGTCTATCGCATCGATCACTACCTCGGCAAAGAGACGGTGCAGAACATCCTGGTGTTCCGCTTTGCCAATGCGATCTTCGAGCCGGTCTGGAACCGCAACTATGTCGACCACGTGCAGATCACAGTAGCAGAGTCGGTGGGCGTGGGGCAACGGGTCGGTTTTTACGAGCAGGCCGGCGTGCTGCGGGATGTCTTCCAAAATCACTTACTGCAACTGTTGACCCTGACGGCGATGGAACCACCGGCCGCCTTCAACGCCAAATTCCTGCGCGACGAGAAGGTCAAAGTGCTGCAAGCGATGCGTCCCCTGACACCAGAAGAGATCGGCGATGGCTCCGTGCGCGGCCAGTACCGCACCTATCGGGACGAGCGGGGGGTCAGGCAGAACTCGCAGACGGCCACCTTTGCCGCGCTGCGCCTGTTCGTCGAAAACTGGCGTTGGCAGGGTGTGCCGTTCTATCTCCGCTCCGGCAAGTTGCTGATGGACAAGATCACCGAGATCACCGTACAATTCAAGGATGTCCCACACCGCCTCTTCCCGCCGGCAGGCAAGGACGGGCCGCATGCCAACTTCCTGAGCCTGTGCATCCAGCCGGACGAAGGTATGCACCTGCGTTTTGAGACCAAGACCCCGGGCGCCGGGATGCGCACGCGCTCGGTGGAGATGGACTTCAACTTCGGTGAGGAATTTGGCGAGCGTGCGCTGCCCGAGGCATACGAGCGGCTGCTGCTCGACGCCATGGCCGGCGATGCGTCACTGTTCGCGCGCGCCGACGAGATCGAGCTGAGCTGGCAGATCATCGACCCGATCATCTCCACCTGGCGCAGCCGCGCTGCGCCACCCCTTGAGTTCTACGAAAAAGGGACCTGGGGGCCGCCCGAGGCCGGTCACTTGCTCGCGCGTGACGGCCGGCATTGGCGGATGAGCTGCAGGACCGGCCGGCGCAGCGGGTTGGAGCAGGAACAGCAGGAACAGGCCGAATGAGTCAAGCGGAAACTGGGAGCCGCGCCGGGTTGGAGATAGAGGTTCTGGAAGATTCCGCCGCGCTGGCCCACGCGGCCGCACGGCGGTTCGTCGGACTGGCCCACCCGTCTATCGACCAACGCGGACGGTTCGCCGTGGCGCTGGCCGGCGGGTCTACGCCCGCCGGTCTCTACCGGCTGCTAGCGCAAGAGCCCTACCGCGGGCAGGTGAACTGGGCGCGGACGTGGGTATTCTTCGGCGACGAACGCTGCGTGCCGCCCGACAGCCGGGATAGCAACTACCAGATGGCGCGCGAGACGCTCCTCGATCACGTGCCTTTGCCAGAAGCTAACGTCTTCCGCATTCATGGGGAGTGGCCGCCCCAGCGAGCTGCCGATGCGTACGCATTACAACTGCGCGCGAAGCTCAAGGACGAGGACCAGTCATGGGCGCGCTTCGACTTGCTTCTCCTGGGCATGGGCGATGACGGCCACACTGCCTCTCTCTTTCCGGGCATGCCCGCCCTCGCGGTGATGGACCAGTTGGTGGTGGCGACCGGCGTGCCGGAGTACGTGCAACCAAACGTCGCGCGCGTCACGCTAACCCTTCCGCTGCTGAACGCGGCGGCCCGCGTTCTGTTCCTGGTGGCGGGTGAGAAGAAGGCCGGGGCGGTCGCGAGAGTGCTGGGCCGATCCCAACCGGCCGAGCCTCTACCGGCAGGCCGGGTCCGGCCCAGCGGCGGGGCGCTGACCTGGCTGCTTGACAGAGCGGCAGCGCAGGGGCTGGATCGAGCTGCGGAGTGAGGCCCTCGGCAATCGCCGCCCGGCCCGTCGGGGGCCGGCGTATCAGGGGCCGGGGCGGTTATACTGTTGCGACAGGTGGAGCAGGTGTCATGGGGAAGCTCGGCGAGGGTTGGGTTCTCCTGCAACTGGTGTTGTTCCTTTTGATCGCGGCGGCGCCGCTCGTCGTCGAGTCCTACCCTTTCCCGCCCTGGCTGCGCATCTTGGGAGCCCTGATCTTGTTCGCCGGCGTCGCGCTGGCGACGCTCGGATTGCGCGCGCTCGGGCCGAGCCTGAGTCCCTTCCCAAAGCCCGTCGATGAGGGGCAACTGGTCACGACACGTATCTATGGCATCGTACGGCACCCGATCTATGCCGGGCTGATAATAGGCGCCGTTGGCTGGGCGCTGCTGACCGGCACTCTGCTGGGACTGGCCCTGGCGATCCTGTTGTTCCTGTTTTTCGACGTCAAGTCACGGCGCGAAGAACGCTGGCTCGTGCAAAAGTACGCCGGCTACTTGGCATACCGGGGACGAGTGCGCAAGTTGATACCCTGGCTCTACTGAACGGACACGGCAGACACACAGCGCGCGCCGCATGGGAGCTGGTACAATTGGGCAACGAACAAGACGACCCCGAAAGCCTGCCGGCCTTGCGGGGTCGTCTCATCTGAGCCGTTGGTTTGAATCCTGGGGCTATACCCGGGGCTACACCCAGCGCTGAGTGCGTGCGAACTGGGAAGCCGCCGGCACTTCGCTGTAGCGCCCCTGGTAGGCCTGGATCCCGTACCACAGCGCAAGCGCGTGCGGCACCAGCAGGATCGGCCACAGGCACAGGAACCCGCAGCCTAGCGTGACCAGGCCCAGCACCGTGTAAGCGAAAATGGCCAGAATCTCGTAAACGACGGCGCCAAGCCACAACAGGATCGACGTGGTGGCATGATAGCGCTGGAACGGTCGGTTCTTGTTGCCTTCGGCCAGCAGGAGCACGATCGACACCAGCGGCACCTGGATGACGACCATCGAGATCCAGGCCAGGGCGGCCATCAGGCGGTCATCGTCGGACGGCTGGCCGAGGTCGGATGTCGGACCACGGCCAGGCGGCGGATTGAAGCTGCCGCTCTGATCGCCCGGCAGACCTTCCCCTGGGCTGACCGAGCCGGAAAACGGCAGGTCATCGGCAGCGCCCGGCTCACCCGCGGGGGTCTCGGAGTGCGGTAGCCCGCCCCCCGTTCCTTCATCCTCAGCTCCACCCCCCGTGAACAGCGTTTCAGTCCCCGGTTCAGGCGCAAAGGGCGTCCCCAAAGGCACGGAGCCGGGCGCCGGCTCACCCTCAGGGGCAGCAGGCGGAACCGCCGGCCATTCCGGCGGATTGACAATGCTTTCCTCTTCTGGCATATTTATCCTCCTGTGTCTGGCAATCCCACCACGGCTGGAGGGACGGGGATCGCCGCTTGATCGCTTGCTTCATCCATCTCTACGAACGGGAGCGGTCGGAAGTTTCAGGCCGCAGTGGTTTCTCGCCGTCCTGGCCGGATGGCCAGTGGAAAAACCGTCCAGATGGATATGGCGGGTTAGACCAGATGCCGGGTGCGAGCCGGCCCGGGAAACGCTACAATCTGACCTATCAATTGAGTAGTGCTCTCTGAACCACAGGAGGGATGAATGAGACGCTCGACGGGTAGTAGTCTGGTCGGACTGTTACTGATCTGTGCAGGAGCGCTGTTCCTGCTGCAGAACTTTGGCATTGCGAACTTTGTGACCGGGACGATCTGGGCACTGCTCTTCGCGGTGGCAGGGCTCGTCTTCGTGGGGGTTTTCGCGCTCAACCGCGATAACTGGTGGGCGATCATCCCTGGTTTTACCTTGCTGGGCCTGGGCGCGCTGATCGGCATTAGCACCCTCTTCCCCGCGCTCGCCGGGCCGGCAGCCAGTCTCTTCTTCATCGCGATCGGCCTGAGCTTCTGGGTAATTTACTTCACGCACCGTGAAAACTGGTGGGCAGTGATCCCGGGTGGCACGCTGATCACCCTGGCCGTGATCGTAGCGATATCGAGCGGCCCGGGCGGAAATGACGGCCGATGGGTGCCGACGATCCTCTTCCTGGGTCTGGCGGCGACGTTCGGCCTGGTCTACTTCCTGCCGACGCCCCAGGGCCGCCTGAAGTGGGCGCTCTGGCCTGCCGCTATCCTGGCCATCATGGGTCTGCTCATGACGGCGTTCGTGGGCGAACTGGCCGGCATCCTCTGGCCGCTGATCTTGATTGCCAGCGGCGTAGCAGTGCTGTTGCGGACGATGCGGACGCGCCCGGAATAGTGCAGCGCGCGGAATAGCGCAGATCGAAAGGCAGTTGCGAGATGACAGACACAATGCAGACTTCAGACAGCCGCAGGCGACATGGCGGTGTGGTCGGTCCGGTCATCCTGATCGCAGCCGGGATCGTGATCCTGCTCGCAAATATGGGCAGGTTGAACTGGGACGTATGGGGAACGCTGTTCCGCTTGTGGCCGGTACTGCTGATCGCGATCGGTCTCGACATCCTGATCGGGCGCCGGTTCGCCGTGGCGTCGGCGCTGATCGCGCTGCTGCTGCTCGGGGTGCTGGGCTGGGTCATCCTGGCCGGCGGAGTGACCCCGGTAACCGGTACGGCTCTGCCCAGCGAGACGGTGAGCCTGCCACTGGAGGGTGCAGCACGCGGCGAGATAAGTATCTCGTCGGGTGTCGGAGAGCTGCGAATCAGCCCGGCCGACGAAGGCGCGAACCTGATCGAAGGCCGGGTAATGCTGGCTCAGGGCGAGCAGGCGATTGTCAACCATAGCCAGTCGAACGACATCGTGAGCTTCTCGCTGCGCAGCCAGGGAACGCCATCAGTGTGGTGGCCCGGCATTCGAGACCACGGCAAG
>JADGQF010000036.1 GCA_017882045.1 Anaerolineales bacterium | reverse complement strand
CTGCTTGCCGCCGCCCGCGCTGCTGGCGTCTGTTGCCGAGAAAGTGATCGTGCTGTAATAATAGGGAGAGCCCAGTCCCTGGTCCGTATACACCAGGACATCCCAGCCATACTCCTGGCCGGTCGAGAACCCTGTTGGCAGCCCGGTCAACACATAATTGCTCGCGTTCCCCAACGCTGGGCTCGTCCACTGCCGCCCTGTCATCAGGTCTTGCAGCCTCAGCACATAGCCGTCGTTGGCGAGATTACGCTTGTTCCAGGTGAAGGTGGTGGGCAGGCTTTGCGTCGACCCGCTCGGCGGCGAGACGGCCGTAACGTCGGCCAGGTCGAAGGTGCAGGTCTCAGTCGACTGTCCCGCCTGGTAATTCTCGACCGGCCGGCATTGGAAGGCCAGCAAACGATCGGATGAGGCCTCATGGTTCGGGTAATTCACAAAGTATTCGTGCCCTACGGGCAGCGTCGGCATACCACGGAAGCGATAGACTCCCGAACTATCGGTAGTCGTGCTGATACAGGTATCGCGGTAGCCGTTGCTGGAGCATAGTTGGACCGGCACGAAGCTCGCCGGCAGGCTGTCAGACCAGGTAGTTCCGTAGATCTGCCCCGCGCCCACCGTTCCGCCGAACGATACCGTTAACCGGTATGGCTGAGTTGAGCTGCCTTCGAGCCAATCGACCACGGCAATATAGAAGATGCCAGTTGTCGCAGGCTGAAATACGATGTGCTCCGCCCGGTTTCCGGTTTGCGTGGACCTGTCGACAGATACACCGCTGTTGTTGAACAGGTAAAGGTCGAAGTCTGAGTCAACGGGGATGTTGTCGAGGTCAATCGACACCGGGCCCAGGCTGCTGACGTTGAAACGGTACCAATCCAGGTCGCCGGTGGGCCACATGTAGGCGTAGTAAGTGCCAGGACCAGGCAAAGTGTATGACTGCGGACTGGCGTCATTCGGCTCATAGAGATCCGTGGCCGGGAATGGGCCGGAGAGGCTGCGGCTGATAGGAAATAGATACAGGCCGTGGGTAGCGGGGCGGAGGGTCAAGTTGTATTCCCAGCTGCCCATGCCATTGGTGCCGGCAAACACCCGCACCGGAGAGGCGCCAACCACTTTCAGCGCGTGCACGCTTTGGTCCCTCAGCCCGCTGTTGATCGCCGACCAGAAATGGCCGCCGCGCGCGGCAAGGTAAACGCCATTCTGATAACTCCCCGCAAAGACGTCGTCGCTGCCCGGGAAATGGCACAAGCTCAGTACGATTCCGCCGTTCAGCCCTTCGGCAGCTTGCCAGCTTTTCCCGCCATCGATGCTGGTCTGCACTCCTGACTCTGTGGCCGCCAGTAGACGATCAGGATCGCCATCCAGCACATCGATGTCGAAGGAGACGTCGCTCGCATAGCCATGGCTGATCTCAGTCCAGCTGGCACCCCCATCGTAACTCTTGAGCACGCCGACATCGTCATAGTATGTGGCCGCGTAAAGCACCGTACCGGAGGGTTCTGTCGCGGGTGTGACTGCATTCACATATGGGAAACCAGACGGGCTGCCCCAGGACGCGCCGCCGTTCTCACTTCTGAAAACGCCACCGCCCCAGGTGGCAGCCCACAGTCTGTTCGAGTCGGCGGGCTCCTAGGCAATGTTTAGGACGAACGTATCCGTCATGCCGGCGGCCTTCAGCGCAAAAGGGACCGTGCTCTGCGTGCGCTTGTAGACGCCGCCAAAGGGGAAGAACCCGGCGCCTAACACGACTGTGTTCGGTGCTGTCGGATGAATCGCCAGGCCCTCTACGTAGCCGGTGGGGAACCATGGATCAGCATTGGTCCAGTTCAGCCCGCCATTCTCGCTGACGTAAACCCAGTTATAAGCGCCTGCATTCAGAATGCCCGGGTCGCTGGGAGCAAAGGCAATTGAGAAGAAAACATCGTCCGCCAGCGGCTCGCTCACAAGCGTCCAGGAATCGCCTCCATCCGCGCTGCGGAACAGACCGGCTCCCAGCGTTGCAGCCAGCAGAACTTTCGGATCCGTGGGATGAATGGCAACTGAGTTGACGGTCGCGGTGATCTGCCCACTGGCCAGCAGCGTCCAGGTTGCGCCGTCATCCACGCTGCAATAGAGGCCGCTCGACGCGGTCGACGCATCGAACGACGCATAGCGGATCCGGCTGTCGGACGGAGCAAAGGTGTAGCTGTACCCGCTGCCGCTGCCTACGGCAAGCTGCGACCAGGTGCTGCCACCGTCCAGACTGTGATAGATGCCATGATCGTCGCCGATGGCGGCAAACAACTCATTCGCAGCGTGCGGATTGGCCGCGACCCGGCGGACAGGCGTCCACGAAAGAGGTTGGGGCGCTGCGGTGGGGGCAGCCGGCATCGGCCTGGGTAGACGCGCGGGAGCCGCCGCCGCAGTAGTCTTTTTGCCGGGCGCCCGCTCTGCGCTCGTAACAACATCCAGGCTGTAGCTGTGGCCTCCGGCCCGCACCATCGGGGGCTCGGGAAGGCTGCCGGCCTCTAAGCAGGGCGGCGGTAGCCCGGCCTGCAACAGCCAGCGGATCGGTGAGCCGTGTCCATTGAGCGCCGCCGTTTGTCGAGCGAAACAGCCCGTATCCCCACGTGCTGATCGTCAGCTCTTCCGGTTTGCTCGGGTTCTGCAGCAGACCGGTGACTACAAGATCGCCTAGCCGTCCAGACCGCGATTGCGTGGTTCCCAGCTTTCGCCATCGTCCAGGCTGCGATAGACACCCTGGTTGGTCGTTGCCCAGATCGTGTTCGAATCTGCAACATCGAAAACAACCTGGATGACCTCGGGCGCTTCGCCGTCTGCGCTGTTGAATTGCGGACCCCGCCAGGACCAGGAATCGCTCCCTCCCGGCGTGGCCCGTAATCCACTCACGCCGGCCGGCGCTTCGCCATGGGTGCTGACCGCGGCTCCGGCCGGCGTGATGACCCCGCCCATGATCAGAAGGACAGCCACTACCAGTTGCGCGAGACGTCGCATCTTCATCGAGCGTATTCCCCTTTGCTATTGTAGTAATGCTTGCCGTAATATATTATATCCTCACTCCCCTTTTGACAACCCTTTCACTATGGGCTATACTTCCGTCGGACCTATGGCCAGGCACCGGGTAGAATGCGATGGCCTCACCGCAAGGTGGGGTTTTGTGTTATCTGCTGCGGGACGCGTCAGGGGTCGAGAGTTGGCGACGGAAGGGGGTGATTCCATTTGGCTACGGTAACCTTACGACCGGGCGAATCGCAGGAGTCTTTGCTCAAGCGGTTCCGCAAGGAGGTCATGAAGGGCCGCATTCTGCCCACCGTGCGCAAGAAGCGCTGGTTCACGCCGCCAAGCGAGTTGCGGCGCCTGAAGAAGCAGAAGGCGATCCGCAAGGCCCGCCAGGCGCAGCGGCGCCGTGAGGGTCGCGAGAGCGCTCGCTAACGAACATGTTGATGAACTGGGGGCGGGCGCCTGCGTCCGTCCCCATACCAGGGCTTCCAGTAAGTGGGGACTCGGTTGTGGTAAGGGGGTGATACTTTTTGGCCAAGCAAGAAGAGAAACTGATTTTGGAAGGCAAGGTCACCGAGGCGTTGCCCAATACGAGTTTTCGCGTCAAGCTGGACAACGGCTATGAGGTGCTGGCGTATCTCTCCGGCAAGATGCGCAAATACTACATCCGCGTGCTGCTCGGCGACCGGGTGCGGGTCGAACTCTCTCCGTACGACCTCACGCGTGGCAGGGTCGTGTACCGGCACAAGACCGGTGGACCGGCCTGAGCGGTCCGGCCGGCGGCTCTCGCCGGCCAAAAGCGGCCACAATATCGTTTTAATGCCCCTGATTGTCGGCTTTTTGCTGCCCAAAGGGGTTGACAAGTTATGCTATAATTGATTCGTGCAGCAGCGCAAGCCAAATGGGCGGTGGGTGAGCCACCGCCCATTTCGCGTCATAAAACGTGATAACGGCCTTTGTGGCACATGTTTCACGTGAAACTAAGGAGCTACATTGGCTAGCTTCACCGGAAACAGTGATCGCACGACCTCCGGTCGTGCCATCTGCAACTACGAAGGCACCAGTTATCGAGCAGAGTTCTGGGATGGCCATGGTCGGGAATACGAAGACCTGGCCGAGCGCATTGCCCTGCGCCGGCTGTTGCCCCCCCGAGGGCAACGCCTGGTAGATATCGGCGCCGGCTTTGGACGTCTGGCGGACTTATACGATGGCTACGAGCAGGTCGTTCTGCTGGACTATGCCACCTCGGGCCTGCGAGAAGCGCAGGCTCGCCTCGGCCGGTCCGGCAGATTTGTTTACGTAGCAGCCAACATATACGAGTTCCCGCTCGCCCCTGGCTCCATTGACACGGCTGTTTCGGTGCGTGTCCTGCATCACCTGTCTGACGTGCCCGCAGCGCTGCGGGCTATAGCGCTAGCTCTACGGCCCGGCGGCACGTACGTGCTTGAATACGCCAACAAGCGTAACCTCAAAGCCGTCGCCCGCTACCTTTCCCGCCGCCAGAGCTGGTCCCCGTTCACTGCTGAACCCTACGAGTTTACCAAACTAAACTTTGATTTCCACCCCGCCTGGATGGCGCGCGAACTGGCCCAGGCCGGCTATCGGATCGACGCGGGACTGGCCGTTTCGCATTTTCGCCAGCGGCTCCTGAAGCGGCTGATCCCGGCCAGTAGCCTGGCCGGCCTTGACGGCTTGATCCAGCGCCCGGCCGCCGCCCTTAAGCTGGCGCCAAGCATCTTCCTGCGGGGACGAACCAACGGCGATGGCCAGGCAAACCGCCGGGATGCCGAACGGGCGCTCTTCGCCTGCCCGACCTGCCGCAGCCAGGCGCTCGTCGAGAGCGAGAGCGCGCTGGTTTGCAGCCAGTGCGGCGCCGCCTGGACGATCTCGGATGGGATCTACGACTTTCGCCGGTCTGACGACTAGCAACAATCTATCTTTCTGAAACTAGTAACTCAGACCACCGTAGTGCATCTAAAGAAGGCCCAAAATGGACCTGATTTATGCGAATGGGATCCTGGTGCGCGCTCTCGCAATTCTGAACGTGCCGGCCTACACAATCAGCGACCTTAACGGAGACAACCGCCGGTCATTCGCCCGTGAAGCAAGGGGTTTACAAAGCGCCGGCTTACAATCGGGTGCTCACAATCCCGAGGGATGCGAGGAAGAATACTGCCGCCGCACACCGATGACCGGAGTATTCCGGTGCGCCGCAGGCTAGAAGGAGCATGTGCTGCATGAGTGCACAGGCTGAAGATTTCCGCACAGAGAACGAACCGATCGACGAAGTGACGACACGTTCATCGGAAGCAACAGAGCAACTGATCGAGTTGGGGCATGACCAGGGTTTCGTGACTTACGACGATGTATTAAACGCTTTCCCTGAAGCAGAGACCAACATGGAACAACTCGAGGACCTCTTCGCCAACTTGTTCGAACAGGGCATCGAGATTAGCTCGCTGCGCGAGGAAGACCAGCCCGACGAAGGCGGCGATGAGGAGAATGATCGGGACGATCAGCTGGATATCGATCTTAACCTGATCGACATTGACGACTCCATCAGCCTGTATCTGAAGGAGATCGGTCGTGTCCCCCTGCTCACGGCTGAGGAGGAAGTGTCCCTGGCCAAGCGCTTGGAGCGCGGCCGCGACGCACGCCTGAAGCTCACCCAGGGCGTCGATGACCCTGACGAGCGCGACCGGTTGTTGCTCGCCGTCAAAGACGGGCAGGCAGCCCAGGAACACCTGATAAAGGCCAACTCCCGCCTGGTGGTGAGCGTTGCCAAGAAGTACGTCGGGCGCGGCGTGCCATTCTTGGACCTGATCCAAGAGGGGAATATCGGCCTGATCCGTGCGGTCAAGAAGTTTGACTACCGGCGAGGCTTCAAGTTCAGCACCTACGCCACCTGGTGGATTCGCCAGGCCGTCACCCGCGCCATTGCCGACCAGGGCCGCACCATCCGGGTGCCCGTGCACATGTACGAGCAGATCAACCGCCTGACCCGCACCAGTCGCCAATTGGTGCAGGAATTGGGCCGCGATCCGACGACGGAAGAGATCGCCGAGCGTTTGGGGGTGCCGCCGCGCAAGGTCGAGCAGATCATCCGCGTCTCTCAGCGGCCGCTGTCGTTGGAGATGCCGGTCGGCGAAGAAGAAGACAGCTACCTGGGTGACTTCATCGAGGATGCTGAGGCTGACAGCCCGACGGATTCCGCTTCGCAGACCATGCTGCGCCAGGTGATCGACGAGATCTTCGAATCGCTGACACCGCGCGAGGTGCGAATCCTGCAGTTGCGCTTTGGCCTCGTCGATGGCTACTCGTATACCCTGGAAGAAGTCGGCAAGAAGTTTGGCGTTACGCGCGAGCGCATCCGCCAGATCGAGGCCCAGGCGCTGGGCAGGTTGCGCCATCCCAGCCGCAGCCGCAAACTCAGGGACTACCTGTCCTGATCGGTTGGCTCTTATCATCCGCGCGTGCGCGTGGAAAACGACAACGCCGCCTCGTGGGGTGGCGTTGTCGTTTCGCGTTCCGGCCAGATTGCGGTCGGCTACTTCAGGATCTCATTCACCGCCGCACGCTCTTCCGCCGTCAGCTTCCAGCCCGCCGCCTGAGCATTGCTTCTGATCTGCTCCAACCGCGTCGCCCCCGCGATCACAGAGCTCACCTGCGGCTCGCTCAGCAGCCAGGCAATGGCCAGTTCCGCCATCGTATGCCCGTGCTCCTCGGCCCAGGCCGCCAAGCGCTCGAGGCGCGTGTAGTTTGCTTCGGTCATGTACGCTCGCACGTAAGCGCTGTGCGTCGCGCGTGACCCGGCCGGCGCTTCCTGGCTGCGCCGGTACTTGCCGGTCAAAAACCCTCCGGCCAACGGGAAATACGGCAGTATGCCCACTCCGAACTTCCGGCAATACGGCAGCATCTCCCGCTCGATCTCCCGCTCCAGCATGTGATAATGCGGCTGGATGGTCACGAACGGCGCCCAACCGTGCAGCTCGGCCAGCAGGTTCGCACGCGCCAGTTGCCAGGCCATGAAATTGGAGGCCCCGACGTAGCACACCTTCCCCGCTCGCACCAGGTCGTCCAACGCCCGCAGCGTCTCCTCGATCGGCGTTGTATCATCATAAGCATGGATCTGGTACAGATCAATGTGATCGGTGCTCAGCCGCTGTAGGCTCGCCTCGACGCCTTCCAGAATGTGGAGGCGCGAGGCGCCCCAGTCGTTGGGCCCCTTGCCGGTCTCATGCTCGACCTTGGTCGCGAGCACGGCCTCCCGCCGGCGTCCCTTTAGCGCGGACCCCAACATCTGCTCCGAGCGTCCGCCCGTGTAAATATCCGCCGTATCAATAAAGTTGATCCCCAAGTCCAGCGCCCCGTGCACGATCTCGTCGACCCCGGCCTGGTCTACTACACCGCCGAATTGGTTCGTGCCCAGCCCGACGACCGACACCCGCACCCCCGCCTGGCCCAGTTGCCTGTATTCCATATATCCTCCAACTCATTGAGAGCGTACTCATTGAGAGCGTACTCATTGAGAGCGTACTCATTATGGTAGCCCTTGACACAAAGGTGTGCTATAATTCGTATACTAATAGAAGAATACCCCCAACGAGGAGGTAGATCCATGGCCGCCGCTCGCCTGCACAGTGAACAGTTTGCCAATGTCGATGCTGCCTGGCTCCACCTGGCTCCACATGGAAGAGCCGACAACATGGCGATGATCAGCGGGGTGATGATCTTCGACCGGCCCATCGACATCCGGCGTCTCGAGGCCACCCTTGAGCATCGCATGCTGAAGTTCGACCGCTTTCGCCAACGCGTGCGCGAACCGGCCTGCGGCATTGGTTTACCCCGCTGGGAGACGGATCCTTTCTTTGACCTCGGCGCTCATCTGCACCGCATCGCCCTCCCCGCGCCCGGCGACACGCGCGCGCTGCAGGCGCTGGCGAGCGACCTTATGTACACCCCGTTGGAATTTGCTAAGCCGCTCTGGCAGATGCACCTGATCGAAAACGTGAACCAGGGCTGCGCGATCGTCATGCGACTGCACCACTGTATCGGCGACGGCGTGGCATTGGTCAAGGTGCTGCTCGACATGACCGATAAGGAAGCAGACGCCCCCTGGCCCGGCACCGAACCCGAGCCCGAGGCGCCGGCTCGGCCTGCCGCCAACTGGCAGCCGCTCGGCCCGCTCTTTACGCCGGCAGTCGGCGCGGTCGGCAACACCGTGGCCGCGGCCGGAGAGCTGGTCAGCGCGGGCATGGACTACCTGATCCATCCCTCGCGCTTCGTCGACGCAGCCAAATTGGGCCTCGCGGGCGTCCTGGCGGCCGGAAAGCTTGGGTTGAGCCTGCCCGATCGCAAGACCCTCTTCAGAGGGACCTGCGGCGTCACCAAGCGCGCCGTGTGGTGCGAGCCGGTCAAGCTCGACCGGATCAAAGCCATTGGCAAGGCCATGAGCAGCACCGTCAATGATGTGCTGCTGGCTGCCGTATCGGGCGCCTTGCGCCGCTATATGGTCGAGGCCGGTGAACCGGTCGACCCCCGCCTGAGCATTCGCGCCATGGTCCCGGTCAGCA
Source organism: Anaerolineales bacterium (assembly GCA_017882045.1). Taxonomy (GTDB): domain Bacteria; phylum Chloroflexota; class Anaerolineae; order CG2-30-64-16; family CG2-30-64-16; genus JADGQF01. Next base: position 14,773 of record JADGQF010000036.1, on the reverse strand, counting down.
TCCGCCGGCGGCATGAAATGAACCAGATCAACAACCGCTTCGGCCTGGTCCTGCTCTCGCTGCCGATCGGCGTCGAGGACCCGCTCGAGCGCCTCCTCGTCCTGAAGCATCGCATGGACGCCATCAAGGGCACGCCGGAAGCAGCCGTGGCCTTCGGCATCCTCGGCATCATGGGCCTGACGCCGATCCAGATCGAAAAGCTCATCCTGGATTTCTTCGCCGCCAAGTCGACCGCGGTCATGACCAAGGTGCCGGGACCGCGCCAAGTGCTTTATTATGCCGGAGCTCCCATGCGTCAGATGATATTCTGGGTACCGACTTCCGGCCACTTGGGTCTCGGCCTGAGCATCTATAGCTACGCCGGTGAGGTCAGCGTCGGTTTCGCGACCGACTCGTACTGGGTGCCCGATCCCGAGAAACTGGTCGACGGCTTCCATGCCGAGCTCGCGGAAATGGAGCGCTGGATCCCCCCGGCTGCCCCTGCCGGCGCGCGCCAGCCATCAGCCGCAGCACCTGCTCCCGGCGCGGACGGGCAGGCTGCCCCTGACGCGCGAGATGCATTCGCCACACCTCAGAACGCGATCAGCCCTCCCGTCGTCGACCTGGGCGCGACACTCACCCCGCTGACGGTTGACGCGGCCCGAAGCGCGCCTTCTGACGGCCAGGGATACCCGGTCGAGGTCGTTGCGAGCGCACAGGCAACGGCCATCAGCGGAGACGACGACTACGGAAGCGGCGCGCCCTCGCCGGTGGCGCCGGTCGTCGCTCCGGCATCCCCTGCGAGTGCCGTGCTCGCTGCGCCCGCAGTGCACAGGTGTACGGCCCTGACCGTCTCCGGGGAGCCGTGCCGAAACCGCGCGCTTCCCGGTTCGAGTACCTGCCGCGTTCACACGCGCCAGGATTGAGCCACGATCCTAATAGCGAGGGTACATGAACGCTGACCAGGTCCTCCGCCAACAACTCGTCAACCTGCTGCGCGTTTCGCAGGCTCACGCGCCTTTCGAGGCAATCGTCGCCGATTTTCCGGCCGCTCGCATCAACGACAGGGCGCCCAACGTATCCTATTCGCCCTGGCATCTGCTGGAGCACATCCGTCTCACGCAGCTCGATATCCTCGACTTCATCCGCGATCCGAACTACGTCTCGCGGCCCTGGCCGGCCGGGTACTGGCCTGCCCCCGGCACGCACGCCGACAGCACCGCCTGGCAGCGCACGATCCACGACTATCTCGCCGACCGGGATGCATTGGAACGAATTGTGCTCGACCCGGCCACCGACCTGTGTGCGCCGCTTCCCGCGGGTGACAAATACACGATCCTGCGCGAGATCCTGGTCGTCGCCGATCACACCGCATACCATGTTGGCGAGTTCGGCATCCTGCGCCAGGTGATGGGCACCTGGCCGCCGGGACACGAGTAACTGTTCAGGAAAAACGTCAGTAGACCTACATCTTCCCCTTCAAGTAAGGGTCGATCGCGTCGCGGAGCCCATCGCCCACGAAGTTGAAGCCAAGGACGGTGACGAGGATGGCCAGGCCGGGCATGATGGAGGCCCAGGGGGCGGAGAAAATATACTGCTGCGCCTCGTTGACCATCAACCCCCAGCTGGGCGTGGGCGGTTGCGCCCCGACACCCAGGAAGCTCAGGCCCGCTTCGGCCATGATGGCCGCGGGGATGCTCATGGTAAACAGCACGAGGATAGGTGCGAGGCAGTTGGGGATGATGTGACGGAACATGATGCGAATATCGCTGGCGCCCACCGCCCGCGCGGCCGCCACAAAATCCCGCTCGCGCAGCGAAAGCGCCTGCGCACGCACCACGCGTGACGCGCTGGCCCAGCTTACCACGCTCAGGGCGATGAACAGTGTGAACAGGCTTGCGCCCAGGATGTAAGTCACCACCATCGCCAGGATGATCGACGGGAAAGCCAGCACCATATCGGCCAGACGCATCACCAGCGTGTCCGTCCAGCGCCGGTAGAAACCCGCGATCACGCCCAGCGCCGAGCCGATCAGCATCGAGATCGCCGAAGGAATGAAGCCGATCAGCAACGAAATGCGCGCGCCGAAGATCACCCGACTCAGCAAGTCGCGCCCGTACACGTCGGCCCCGAACAGATGCTGTGCAGATGGCGGGGCGAACTGCTCGTTCAGCGAAACGTGCAGCGGATCATAGGGCGCGACCAGTGGCGCCAGGACGGCCAACCCGATGAGCCCGACCACGATTGCCAGACCCACCAGGGCCAGCCGGTTCCGCCTGAACCTGCGCCAGACGTCGGCGCCGAACGTCGTGGGGCGCGCAACCAGGCCGGCACCCGCAGCCTCGCCGGTGTTGGCGGTAGTCGATCCGCCGATTCTAAGAACAGTTGGTTTACTCACTCGGCAGCGTCCCTGTGAGATTCTCCCATGTGCAGCCGCGCGCAGGCACGCTCAGCCGCGCTCTCAGCCGCTCATTCATAGCGGATGCGCGGGTCGAGGAAGGCGTAGCTGACGTCCGCGAGCAGGTTGCCGAGCACCACCAGCACGACTGTCAGCATCACCGACCCTTGCAGCAGTGGCACATCACGGTTCATGATCGCGCTCACCGACACCCGGCCGATCCCTGGGATGCCAAAAACGCTCTCCACGATCACCGCGCCTGTCAAAAGGTCGGCCACCTGAATCGCCATGATCGTTACCACGGGCAGCAGCGAATTCTTCAGCGCGTGGCGGAAGACGACCGCCCACTCCGTGAGCCCCTTGGCGCGCGCCGTGCGCACAAAATCCGAGCCCAGCACTTCCAGCAGGCTCGAGCGCATCAGCCGCGAGATCACTGCCGCCGAGGACCAACCCAGCACGATCCCCGGCATGATCAGGAATACGATGCCACCATAACCTGAAATCGGCAGCAGGCCCAACTTCCAACCAAAGATCAACTGGAAGATCAGGCCCGACCAGAAGACGGGCACCGATACGCCGATCAGCGAGAACAGCGTGACGAGGTAGTCCGGCGCCGAGTAGTGTTTTAACGCACCGACAATCCCCGCCGGAATACCTATCCCCCAGGCGAAGATCAGCGCGGCCAGCGTCAAGGCCAGGGTCTTAGGAAAGGCGTCGACCAGCAGATCGCTGACGCTGCGGTGAATCTTGTAGGACGTGCCGAAATCGCCGTGCAGGGCGTCCCACATGTAACGCACGTAGCGCACGGCCCAGGGATCGTCGAGCCGCATCTCTTTGCGCACGCGCGCCACCACGTCCGCATCGATGTGCTCGCGCATCATCAGCGCGATCGGGTCGCCGGGCACCACCTCCAGCAACATGAACGTCAGCAGAGTGGTGGCGACGATCACCGGTATCGCCTGGGCCAGGCGCGCCATGACGTATCTGAGCATAACGTCTCCATCCCGCTCGCCGCGGGGACGCCAGCCGCAGACAACGGCTGCCCGGCCTCTGCGTGCTGTGCGTCCCCGCGGGGTCTGATCCTTTAGTTGGTCAGTTCGAGGCCGTAGTACGGCATGTTGCTCCACCCGTTCCACGAAACCTTGAAGCCCTTGACGCGCGGTTGCACCACGAACAGATGCTCGAGGTGGTAGAGCGGGATGAAGGCGAAGTCCGTGTAGACAATGGTTTTCTCCAGGTCCTGATACAGCTTGTAGCGCGCCGGCATGTCGGTCATGGTGCGCGCCTGCTGCAGCTGATCCTGTACGGCCTTATTCGCGTAGTTCCACGAGCGTGCGACGGAGTTAGGCGAGCCGAAGAAGGTGTAGATGAAGTTGTCGGGGTCATTATAGTCCGCCGACCAATCGCTGACGTAGTTGCCCAGCTTGCCATCCGCGCGGGTGCCCATGAAAGCCGCATCGTCCAACTGCTTGATCTCAGCCTTAATGCCCACCTCGGACAGCATGGCCTGGATGGCCTCGTTGACCTTCAACGTGCTTGGCGAGTTGGCGGTCTGGTAAAGAGTCATCGAGAAACCGTTAGCGAAGCCGGCATCCTTCAGCAGTGACTTGGTCTTGGCCGGATCGTACGCAAAGCCGGGCAAATCGGGGTTGTAGCCTGCCAGCCCTGGGGCGAGGATCCCCTTGGCCGGAATACCCGTCCCGTAATACAGCTTGTCCAGCAGGGTCTGCCGGTCGATCGCATACATGATCGCCTCGCGCACTTTCGGGTTGTCGAAGGGCGCGATCTGCTCGTTGATGCTCATGTAGTAGGTACCCACGCGCGGCCCGCGCACGATCTGGTCCTTCCACTGTGGGTCTTTCTGGAATTCAGGGATCTGGCTCAGCGCGAGGTCCATATCCAGCACATCCAACTGGCCCTTCTTGAACATCAGCGCCTGCGTTTGCGGCTCCGGCACGACCTTCATCACCAGCTTGTCGAATTTGGCCGGTCCGCGGAAGTAACCCTGGTAAGCCGACAGGTCGATCTCGCTGTTATAAGTCCAGTTATCGACCTTGAACGGGCCCGTACCGACCGGCTTGATGCCGAAATCCTTGCCCGCCTTGAGGGTGTAGTCCTTGGGGAAAATGGAGCCCGCCGGCGTGGCCAGGTTAGCCAGGAAAGGCGCGAAGGGCGCGGCCAGCGTCACCTCCAACGTATTGTCGTCGATCTTCTTCAGCCCGCTGACCGACGTCGCCTTTGCGTCCATGCGCTCCTTGGCCCCGCCGATCATGTCGACGAAATCAGTGTTCAGGGCCTTGGTTGCCGGGTCAAGCATGCGATCGATGGTGAAGATCACGTCATCGGCGGTGAACGGATCGCCGTTCTGGAATTTGACGCCCTTGCGCAGGTGGAAGGTGTACTTGAGACCGTCCGTGGAGACGTCCCAGCTTTCGGCCAGACCGGGTACCAGCTCCGATTTGCCGGGAGCGGTGGTCACTGCCTCGACCAGGCGGTCGAAGACGTTGAGCGGCAGAAAATACTCCTCGGTCGTCAACTGCGGGTCGGCAGTGCCGGGGTCGGTGGTCTGCGCGATGGTCAACGTCTTGCTGCCGCTGCTGTTAGGGGCAGTCGCGGCGGTCGCGGCGGGGGCAGCAGGGGCCGCGGGAGCAGCCGGGGCAGCCGTAGCCGCGCTTGGAGCGCTCGGCGCGGCCGGAGCGGCAGTACAACCGCTCAATGCAAGCATGGAGGCAACGGCCAGGATGGCCATTGCCCGGAGCACAAAGCTACGCGTGATCATGGTTCCTTCTCCTTGGACCGGTTAGGGCAGTTAGTCGGTTGTCCGCTGGCAATGCTGCGTCGTTGCAGAGGGGGGCCCCGGGTTGACCATGCCCGGGAGAGGTCAGGCGATCGCCGAGGGGAGGTCCGCGGCGCTCGCGGTCCTGCGCTTCACCGGGCAGAGGATTGGCCGGCGGCGCGCGGGCGTGGCATGAGCGAGCATTATACTATGGTTGTACGGAGTGTCAATCTCACAAAACAGGCAAGGGCCGCTCCTCCGTCAGCGGCTATTGACGCACCGCTTGCACCTCGCCTTGACTATCCCAGAAACGCCGCGCCTGCCGATGCCACCGTGATCAACACCACTGCCACCAGCGCGTGCACCTGGCTCGCTTCCCCCAACACTACCCAACCAATCAGCGCCGCCATCGCCGGCTCCCCGCTCAACAACACCCCAAACACTCGCGCCGGCAGCCGTCTGAGAGCCTCCAGCTCGAGAGAAAACGGGATACCAGCACGGCCCAGGCGACATCTCGCCCATTGCGTGATTGCAGCAACGCCACTGCCAGCGGCCCGACAAATTCGGCCGTCACCGCGATGCCCAAAGGCACGCGCGCGATCGCCGCGTAGAACAGGGAATTCATCGCCGCAATCGTCAGCCCGAAAAGCAGCACCGTCCACCCATCGCGCCGCGAAGGCCAACGCCCTCGCACCGGCCGCGACACAGCCGGCGCCGTCACCGCCGGCTGCAGCCGCTCCGCCGGTGACGGCGTCAATGGCGACAATTGCGACAGCCGGGGCCGCCACAACGCCAGCATGACCAGCGCCGCAAAGCCCACGCGTAGGAACACCGTCCCCAGCGGTCCCAACGCCCCGAACAGCCCCTTCGCCAACGCCGCCCCTAGTTGCACCGACACGATCGACAGCAGCACAAGCGCCACCGGCGGCGTCGCACGGGCTCCCCGCCGGGCCGCGGCGATGGCTGAGTTTCCAGGCCGGCGAGAAGTGCTCGACTCGGGTAGTTGGCTCATGTCCCTCGTTATATCACAGCTCAAAGCCAAGCGCGCTATCCGTGAAAACGAACAGCGATGGTCACCATCCCCTCGTCGATGCCGGCGTCGACCCCGCGGCCCTCGCCGCCTGGCAGGTCTGGCACCACTCAACGGAGAGGCCCCCCGCCGTAATGGCGAGGGGCCTCTGTCTCATCTCTGCATCACCAGACTCTCTCACACGTCCAGATTCCGTACCTTCTTGGCGTGCGTCTGGATGAACCGTTTCCTGGGTGGCACGGCGTTGCCCATCAGCATGTCGAACGTCCGGTCCGCGGCCGCGGCGTCCTCCACTGTCACCTGCAGCAAGATACGGTTCTCCGGATTCATGGTGGTCTCCCACAACTGCTCGGGATTCATCTCGCCCAGGCCCTTGTAACGCTGGATGGTCATTGAGGCGCCGGCGCCCATTTCTTTGACGATGCGGTCCTTCTCGCCGTCGCTATAGGCGTACTTCTGATCCTTGCCCTTGCGCACCAGGTACAGGGGCGGCTGCGCGATGTACAGGTGCCCCTTTTCGATCAGCTGCGGCATGTAGCGGAAGAACATGGTCAACAAAAGTGTCCGGATATGGCTTCCATCGACATCAGCATCTGTGTTGTGGACGCACAGGCCGCCGAAGCCGCAGATGAAGGTCTCATCGCCCTCAACGGAGAAGTCATACACCTTGCGGCTGCTGCCTTGCACCTGGCGGACCGAGCGCACGGGCAGGCCAGTCAGGTCGCCGGCCAGCGGAACGCGCACGCGCCGGCCGCCGTTGCGGCGCGGGCTCGCCAGCCAGGCGTGCACATCGCCGGCACGGGCGTGGTCACGCCATACAGGCTCCAGTGCAGCGATTGAATCACGGCCGCCGACGGTCAGATAGTAGGCGGTATGGCGCGTGACAATGGGCTTGCCACGGATCAGGCCACTCGCCTCGCCGCTGGGCTCGTGCAGGCGCACGGAGACGTTGATGCCATGGGCCAACAGAAGATACATGAGTTGGTCGGCCAGCATCTTGGAGCTGGTGGCAAACGAGATTTGGCTGCGGGCCAGGGTCCCGTCCCCCAGGAAGTAGCCACGCAGGAAGGCCAACTGCAGCTCCACCCCGACATTGTAAACAAGGTCCGGGATGCACTTGCGCCCCGCATTCGTGCCATCGAAGCCCAGGAGCAGGCGGAAAGCCGCCGCCACCACTCGATTGAGGATGCGCAGCTCGCCGGCACGGCCGTTTTTGCCGCTGTACAGCGCAGGCTCCAGCCCGAAGACCTCGCGAATGGCGGCGCTCAGTTCGGGCACCAGCGGTTCGTTGCGCGTGCCAATGGCCAGGCGCACACCGTTACGGCTGCTGAGCGAGCCTTCGGCGACGAAGAAGCCGAGGAGCATCAATAGTGACTCGTTGATGGGTAGGTAGCGCGGCACGCCCTGATCGGCATAATGCCGTGGCGTGAGCACCACGTCGTCGCCAAGGCCGGACAGTTCGTCGAGCGCCAGCTCGTGCAAGGAAAGGTAGTCACGCACCCGGTTACGCGGCGCCGCGCGATACTGGGTGTTCCATACATGATCCAGGCGGCTGTCGCCGACTTCGACCAACGGCAGCACGGCATCCGCCTCCAGACCCAGGGTCTCGACGTAGCGCAGGAAGTGCGTGAGCGTTGGGCGGTTCTCGCCTCGCTCCCAGCCGTAGTAGGTCACCGGTTGGCGGATGCCTACCGCCTGGCAAATGGCCTGCTGGCCCAGGCCGAGGGTCTGGCGCCGCTGTTTGAGCATCTCGCCAACACTGACCGGTACCGTCACGCGCGCCTCGACCATCTTCGCTTCGCCGGCGTATTCAGCCCGGACACGGGCCCTGTACCACTCCTCGACGCCCTTACCGCGCAGCACGACGTCGCTGTCCATCTCGGCGCCAAGCTCGAGGAACGAGCGCAACAAATCGATACGCGTGGGCGACTGGCCGGCAGGCACGACGGGCAGGCGGGCGGGCCCGACCAGCAGGTCCCCCTCCCGCACCTCGTCACCACGCTTGAGGACAGGGCGCCCGGTCTCATCGGCCACGAAGACGCTGTGTTCGCCGGTGACCCGCACATGGCGCCCATAGGCCGTCTCGATCTCATACAACGGCCCATCATGGTCGTGGCGGATGACGCTCTTGATCGGCTTGTACCGGGTTGCGCCGGAGACCGGGTCGAAGCAGAGAACCTGATATTCGAGCGGGTTGAAGCCGGCGGCGAGCATTTCGTCGATGAACGGACCGACACGCACCGCGTGGATGATGCCTTGCGGGTCCTTGATGAAGGTCAGCTCACCCCCGTCCACGCTCATGATCATCACCCGGTGGTAGCGCAGGTTGCTCAGGTCGATCGAGTCCCCGATGCCACTGCCCAGCGCCTGCACCAACGCCTGGATCTCTTTGTTCGCCAACGACTTGTCGAGCCGGGCCTTTTCCACGTTGAGGATCTTGCCGCGCAGCGGGAGGATCGCCTGGAAACGGCGGTCGCGCCCCTGCTTGGCGCTGCCGCCGGCGGAGTCGCCCTCGACCAGGTATAGTTCGCACTTGGCCGGGTCCCGCTCGGAACAGTCCGCCAGTTTGCCGGGGAGTGTCAGGCTCTCCAGGGCGCTCTTGCGGATCACCAGGTCACGCGCCTTACGCGCCGCTTCGCGCGCCCGGCTGGAAGTGCTGCACTTCTCGACGATCTTCTTCCCGTCGCGCGGGTTCTTCTCCAGCCATTCCATCAGCACTTCGGCGACGACGGACTCGACCAGGTTCTTGATCTCGGCATTCAGCAGCTTGACCTTGGTCTGCGACTCGAACTGCGGGTCCGGCAGCTTGACGCTCACGATTGCCGTCAGCCCCTCACGCGTGTCCTCCCCGGTGAAGTTTGCATCGCTTTCTTTCAGCAACCCCTGCCGCTTGGCCCAATCATTCACGGTGCGGGTCAGCGCGGAACGCAGACCCGTCAGGTGCGTGCCACCATCGGGGGTATTGATCGTGTTGGCGAAGGCATACACCGACTCGCTATAGCCGTCGTTGTACTGGATAGCCGCCTCGATGGTTACCCCTTCGACTTCGCGCTCGATGTAAACCGGCTCGTGCAACACCTCGCGGTTCTTGTTCAGGTAGCGCACGAAGCTGCGCACACCGCCTTCAAAGTAGAAGGACACCTGGCGCACGCCGTTGTCGGTCCGCTCGTCCATGAAATCGATCGTCAGGCCGCGCGTCAGGAACGCCATCTCGCGGAAGCGCTGCAGCAGTGTGTCGAACTTGTATTCCGTGTCTTCGAAGATGGTCTTGTCGGGCAAGAAGGTCGTGCGCGTGCCATGCGTGCCGTCTTCCACCTTGCCGGCCACAGCCACCTCGGACTCCGGCACACCCCGATGGTAACGCTGGAAGTTGAGCACACCGTCCGTGCGTACCTCGACCTCCAACCAGTCCGACAACGCATTGACCGCCGAAACACCCACGCCATGCAAGCCGCCCGACACCTTGTAGGCGCCGCTGCCAAACTTGCCGCCCGCGTGCAGCTTGGTCATCACCACTTCCAGGGCCGACTTGCCGGTCTGCCGCTGGATACCAACGGGGATACCACGGCCCCAGTCCTCCACGGTCACGCTTCCATCCCGGTGGATGGTTACCGCGATCCGGTCGCAGTAGCCGGCCATCGCCTCGTCGATCGAATTGTCGACGACTTCGTAGACCATGTGGTGCAGGGCTTTGCTGTCGGTACCGCCGATGTACATGCCCGGCCGGCGGCGCACAGCCTCTAGCCCTTCCAACACCTGAATATCATCTGCCGTATAATGGTTCGGCCGGTTAACTTGATCCGCCACAGCTACAATTCCTCACTCGCCTCAATAGGTCCCGTTCCCGTTTTTCGCCTTACGTGTGCGCGATGCGTCTTAGGTTTTGCTTCCCACGACCCTGCGCGCGCCGGTCCGCCTGCTCAGGCTCTCGTAGAACGCGAAGATCGCCAGGAGCATGCCGGTCGAAAGATAAGCATTCAACGCAATGGCCACCGCCGAGCCGACAACGTTGTGCCCCAGAATCCCCCACACGGCCCGGAAGCCGTACATGAGCAGGTTGATCAGCACGCCCAGCCCGAGAGTCGGCCAGAAATTGTTGTGCACCAGTACCACGCTGCGCAGGACGCCCCGTAGCACCGACTGCTCGTCGAGCAGGATCGCCTCGTTGACAAAGAAGAGCGACACCAGAAACCACAGGGTGAGCCAGAGGGCCACGCCCCCGAAAAGCAGCATCAACCCGCCCAGGACCGAGCTATTGGAGACCCACAGCAAGCCCAGGGCGAAGGCCAGCGGCAAGCGCAGCACCATGACGATCGCGCCGATCAGAATGCTGAAACCGGCCAGCCGCAGCGTCAACGACAGCAGGCCGCGCAGGCCCGCCCACGGCCTGTTCCCGGCCAGCGCCGCAGCTGATTCGCTCGCCGCCGGCACGGTTGGGGTCGGATGCGCCGCGCCCCGGTCCGGCCGTGCTGCGCGTGCGCGCACCCCCCGTATCACCAGCGGCGCCGGCGGGCTCGTCCGCCAACTCGTCCCGCACCAGCGCAGATAGGCCGCCACCAGCACCTGCCCAACCACCCAGAAGCCCACCATCAGCAGCAAAAGCATCCCCAGGCTGGTCACTTCGATGGGGGCTCCCTGCCACGGGGAAGCGCCCATGCGTGGCACCGGGATGGCCAGCCCGGCCGGCGCCAGCACCAGGTCACTGATGAACGTCATGCGCGTGACCTGCGTCGCCGACAGCGCGCTGGGCGCTCCCAGCCAGCCACCACCGATCCCGTCCAGCAGGTTGAAAGTGCTGCCGGCCTGCGCCATGAGGCCCCGCATCGACGCGATCATATCGCCCAGGCCGCTCATCTGGCTGGGCGTGTAGGCCGCGCGCAACACCGCCTCCCAGGCCGACATAAAGCCTTGCAGCAGCCCGGCGATCGAGAAGGGCGGGACCAGCCACAACAATAGCTCGCTGATCAACGGGATTGTGATCAACCAGGGACGCCGGGCGGCTTCGGTGAGCCCGGTCGCCAGCGCATCAACAACGCCGAGACGAGGGATGGCTTCTGTTTTCATTCCCATATTTTACCATAAACGCCCCCGTAACGGAAAACCGCGCTGCGAACGTGCATAGCATAACACACATGTGTTCTAAACCCAAATGCATAATTATCGCCCTCAGGGCGAAGTTATGTTGCAGTTGTTCGGAGTAACACCAAGTGGGCATGAGGCGGGACGCAGGGTGCAGTGCGTGCAATCAGTGAGGAGATTCGAGTCCGAGGAATGGCTACAGTCTACCCTTCTGGCAAAGGTCGAGCAACAAATGGCCGCACACAACCAGTCACTGGACGGCGCCGATATTACGGCCGGCTGCGTTAGAGCCCTGAACGGCCAGGTGTGTGGCACACTACCAAAATCAAACGCCCGCGATCACGGTCTGGCGCACGATCTGCGGATCGGTGAATGTGTCCTGTACGTCGATGGCCTTGGTCGAGAAGCTCCAAATGACGGTACCATGTGGGCCGGCCTGAAACCAGTGAGGGGTGTTGGGCTGAAAGCTGACCTGATCGCCGGGGCGCAATACGTGCTCGTGCCAAACGGTGTACGTATGCTTGCGATGTTCGGGCGGGCAGGCGCGCGGATGTGATGCCGGCTCGCCCGGCGCGTAGACATAGACCTCACCCCATTCGCAACGGATGGTCTCCTCCTTGCCTTCGTAGGCGCCCAGGCGCGGGTGCGTGTGTTCCGGCTCCGTCTGAGACGGGAAGAGTACCAACAACTTGGCTGCGATGCGCTCGGTGTTCACCAGCGTCACGATCTGCGCCCCGCTGATCTCCAGCTCGCCAAGCCCGAAGTCGGCCACTTCGATCCCATCGATCTCAGCCTGTCGAAGGGCCAGACCGGTCTGCGCCAACAACACAGTAGCCCGCCGCTGGGCCTGTTCGTATTCCATCGTTGTAATCATCGCGCTTACCCCTCATATTTGCTGGATGTCACTCATCAGCTATAGAGTACGAGGCGCGAGCTTCAACATGGCACGTGCCTCGTACGGAGTGGCGGGCTCTCGTCCCAGTTCCCGTGCCAGGCGCACAAGCCGCTCGATCAATTGAGCGTTGCTCTTCGCCAGCTCGCCCGGACGGTAATAAGGATTGTCTTCAAACCCGGCGCGCACTTGACCGTTCATACTCATCGCCAGCGCCGACATCCTCAGATCGCTACCGCCATGCCCGATGACACCCCACATCGCCCCGGCGGGAATGATCTCGCTAAGGTACAGCAGGTTTTTGGGGGTCGCGGGCATGGCACCCGCCTGACCCAGCGCAAAAGTAAAGAGGGATGGCGGCCGGATCCAACCCTGTTCGGCCAAGCGAAGAGCGTTGGCAATCATCCCCGTCTCGAAGATGACCATGTCCGGCAGGATACCGCGACACGCCATTTCCTTGGCCCAGTATGCGATATCGTCGGGCGAGTTCACATAGACGCCCGTATCGTAGTTGACGGAACCCGGGTTGAGCGAAGCCATTTCGATATCGGCTTGGAGCGCCACCGAGCGTTGGGCCGCACTCAGCGTGCTGATGCCACCGGTTGAGCCTTCGACGACGATGTCACAACGCTCGCGGATGAGTTGCAGCGTGCGCCGGAAGGCGTTCAATTCCATCGTCGGCTGGCCGCGCTCATCCCATACGTGCAGATGGACCAGGCTCGCCCCGGCATTCCAAGCGCGCACCACTTCCTCAGCAATGCCCGCGGGCGAGAGGTCCAGGCCAGGGATGTTTCTGGCCATGTAGGGTGGTATGCTCGGCGCGACGGCGATGAGGATTTTGTCGGTCACTATTCACCCTCCTGGTGCCGGCACCGGACATATGCCCGGTATATGGCTCAGAGCAAAGAGCGGAAGAGATGTTTGTAGGCACGCGCTGGGTTGGCCTCCTTGACGAAGCCCTCCAGGCATGCCATCCCAATCTTGTCCACCAACTGGTCGGCGCTCTTGACAATCTCGATAGAGGTCTGCATCGTCTCGACCATACTGCCGTCCCGTACCAGCACATCATAGGAGAACCAGCCGTCCCAGCCGGTGCGCCGCAGGTAGAACATGACCTCCAGCAGGTCCCAGAAATTCACGGAGCCGGGAATCATGTCCCAATCCCACTCGCGGCCATTATCGTTGAAGTGGACGTAGAACAGCTTGCCGGCGAGGATCGCCAGGCTGAGCGCCTCGGCGGGGGTCTCCTTGGCGATCAGCGCATGCCCGACGTCCATAGTAACGCCCACATTCGGAAGACCGAGGCACTGCATCAGGTACAGCGCCCGCCCCATGTCGGAGAGGAGGTTGGCATTGCGCGACTCGTTCAGCTTGTACTCCAGACTCACGCGCACGTCGGAGCGGTGGCGGCCGCCTTCGGCGATCCCCTCCTGCAACCATTGCCACTGCTGCAGGTAATCCACCTCGAAGCTGTAGTTGTGTCCGTCGATGAGCGGGCAGCAAGAGACCATATCGACGTTGAGCTCGGCGGCCAAGTCCATAGCAGTCTTGAGCTCCTGGACGGCCTGGCGGCGGATAGCCGGGTTAGCGTTGGTGAAAGATCCCTGCTGCCAGCGCTTCTCCCCCTTGACATTCAGGTTGACGGCCGAGATGCACAGGCCGCTGTTTTGCAAGATGCGGATGGTCTCCGGCATATGCGCGAACTCGGAGGGATAGACGATCTCGATCCCGTCGGCGTTCGAGACCTGCTTCGCCAGTTCCAGGCGTTGGACCAGATCGTGCGCCTCCTGATATTCGTGAAAGCGATCGGCGACCCGGCCCATCATGCCTACCATCAACGCGTGTTTAATTGCCACGTTTCACCTCAATCGGATAATGAAATGATTCTCTCAAGTTACGCTTGCCGTGTCGGAATGGACCGGGCTCATCCGGCGTAAACCTCGGGATTCGCACAATGCGGCAGTCTCTGCCCTCCCAGGCCGGCCAACAAGTTCTCGCAAGCCAGTTCCGCCATGCGCTTGCGCGTGCCGCGCGTGGCCGAGCCGATGTGCGGCAGGATCAGGCAGTTCGGCAATGTGTACAGGGGATGATCGGGCGGCAATGGCTCGGGATCCGTGACGTCCAGCGCTGCCCCACCGATCCAGCCCTCGCTCAGCGCCCGGTACAAGGCGCCCATATTCACGACCGGTCCCCGCGACGTGTTGACCAGGATAGCCGCCGGCTTCATCTGCCGGAGCGCGCTCTCGTCGATCAAGCCACGTGTCTCGGGCAGCAATGGAACATGGAGGGTAATAAAGTCGCTTTCCTTCAACAACGCCGGCAGCGGCAAACGCACCGCGCCGAAACTTGTCTCGATATCCGCAGCCGGCGCAGTATCGGCATAGATCAGGCGCATCCCGAAGCCATAGGCCCGGCGGGCCACGGCCCGTCCGATCTTGCCCAGGCCGACGATCCCCAGGGTTGCCCCGTTGAGGTCCCCGCCCAGCCAACCGGTCGGCGACCATGTCGTCCAGCGGCCCTCACGCGCATCGGTAGCAGCCTCCATCAGACGTCGCGCGGCAGCCAGCAAAGCCGCCATCGCCAGGTCAGCCGTGGCATCGGTGAGGACACCGGGCGTAT
>JADGQF010000035.1 GCA_017882045.1 Anaerolineales bacterium | reverse complement strand
GGCGACTTTGATCTCGCCGAGGATGCCTTGCAGGATGCCTTCGCCGCGGCCGGAAACAATGGCCGAGGGACGGTGTGCCCTCCAATCCCCGGGCATGACTCGTCTCGACCGGCCGCTTCAAAGCCATCGACGACATGCGCCGCCGCAGCCGTTTCGACGCCGCGCTGGCAGGGTTGGCTGAACGACTCGACGCCGGCACAGATGACGCCGCGGGATCGGACGACGAGGACGTCGACGACGAGGGCGTCGAGGACGACCAGGTCCGGTTAATCTTTACCTGCTGCCATCCTGCCCTGCCGCCAGACGCTCGGGTGGCGCTGACGCTGCGGGAGGTATGCGGGCTCACGACCGAGGAGATTGCGCGCGCCTTCCTCACCGCTCCGTCCACACTGGCCCAGCGCATCGTGCGCGCCAAGGCGAAGATTCGCGACGCGGGCATTCCATTTGAGGCGCCGTCGCCGGACGATCTGCCTGACCGCCTGGACCCAGTGCTCCAGGTGATTTACCTGGTGTTCAACGAGGGGTATTCCGCCTCATCGGGGGCGTCGCTGACGCGGCCTGATCTCTCGGGCGAGGCGATCCGCCTGGGGCGGCTGCTTATCGAGTTGCTGCCAGAGGCCGAGGTGGCGGGACTGCTGGCGTTGATGTTGCTGCAAGAATCGCGGCGCGCGGCGCGCACCTCGCCGGCAGGAGACCTGGTTACGCTGGAGGACCAGGACCGCTCGTTGTGGAACCGGGATCAGATCGCGGAAGGGACGGCGCTGGTGGAACAGGCGCTATCCTCGCGCCGGTTCGGCCATTACACGCTCCAGGCGGCGATCGCGGCGGTGCACAGCCAGGCGCCCACCGTCGCAGCGACGGACTGGGCTGAGATCGTCGGGCTTTATGACGTGCTGGCGGAGGCGGTCCCGTCACCTGTGGTCGAGTTGAACCGCGCCGTGGCGGTGGCGATGCGCGACCGCCCGGCAGCCGGCGTGGCCCTCATCGACGACATCCTGGCGCGCGGCGATTTGTCCGACTACCACAAAACGATGAGTAGGTGTGGTCCTGCAGCCCCTGTTGCATCTCAAGCGCCTTATCGGCCAGGAGCAGCATGCCGCGCTCGCGGAAGGAAGCCGTCGTTACTTCGCTGCGCCCGCTTTCACAAAATGCCTGTGTAGGTTTTGTAAGCCGGAATCACTCGTGTATAATGCTAGTAGGCCTGAGCGTTCGACCAAAGATGAACTGACGCCCTATGCTCTGCCGGAGTGGCCCGAGGATAGGGCTTCGTATTTGGAGAGCTAAACATGCAGTATGCAGACCTATGTGGAGCGGAAGCCCTCACTTTCGACGATGTCGTGTTGGTTCCAGGCTACGCCGAGATCCTCCCGGCAGAGGTCGACCTGCAGGTACATCTGCATCCCCGTCTGCCGCTCTCAATTCCGCTACTCTCAGCCGCAATGGATACGGTGACTGAGGCGCGGCTGGCTATCGCCCTGGCTCGCCAGGGCGGCCTGGGGGTGATCCACCGCAACTTGAGCCCTGCAAGCCAGGCCGAGGAGATCGACAAGGTCAAACGCTCGGAATCGGGCATGCTGGCAGACCCCATCACTCTTGGTCCCGAAGCCATCCTGGCCGACGCGGAAGCCATCATGGCCCGCTATCACATTTCGGGGGTGCCCATCACGCAAAATGGGCGACTGGTAGGGATCCTGACCAACCGGGACACTCGCTTCGCCCCCGATCCCAACGCCCCGGTCAGTGCCTACATGACCTCCGAGCACCTCGTCACCGCCCCCCTGGGCACCTCCCTGGAAGAAGCCAAAGCCATCCTGCACCGCCACCGCATAGAGAAGTTGCCCCTCGTCGACAAGGACTTCAACCTACGCGGACTCATCACCTACAAAGACATCCTCAAGAAGCAGAGCTTCCCGTACGCAGCCACCGATGGCCGCGGCCGGTTGCTGGTCGCGGCTGCCGTAGGCGTCGGCGAGGAGTTGGAGGAGCGCCTCGGCCTTGTGCTGGAGGCCGGTGCGGATGCCGTCGCCGTCGATACCGCGCATGGCCACACCAGCCGCGTGCTCGCCGCGGTGCGCCGCATCAAGCAGATGGCGCCTGAGATCCCCGTGCTCGCGGGCAATGTCGTCACCGCCGAAGGCACGCAGGCGCTGATCTCGGCCGGGGCCGACATCATCAAGGTCGGCGTAGGGGCGGGCTCGATCTGTACCACCCGCGTCATTGCAGGCGCGGGCTTGCCGCAACTGACTGCGATCGCCGAGTGCGCGGCCGTGGCTCGCGCTGCCGGTGTCCCGCTGATAGCCGACGGCGGCATCAAGTATTCGGGCGATATCGTCAAGGCGCTGGCTGCAGGCGCCGGCGCAGTGATGTTGGGCTCGCTCCTGGCAGGGCTCGACGAGTCACCCGGCGAAGTGGTTATCCACGAAGGCCGCAGCTTCAAGGAATACCGCGGCATGGGGTCCCTTGGCGCGATGAAGGGCCGGGCGCGCGATCGCTATGCGTCGGGCCAAGCCAGCGGCGCGGGTAAGCTCGTGACCGAGGGCATCGAGGGCATGGTGGCCTACAAGGGCCTGCTCGCCGATTATGTGTTCCAGCTCATGGGCGGTCTGCGGGCCGGCATGGGCTATGTCGGCGCCCGGGACCTCGCTGAGCTGCGGGCCAAGGCGCGCTTCGCCCGCATTACCAACGCTGGGCTGATCGAGAGTCACCCTCATGATGTGTTCGTGACCAAGGAATCGCCCAACTACCAGGCCCCGCTGCGCTAGAGACGGCAGGCCAACCGAGGATGTGACGGGTTATGATCTATCGCGTTGAGGTAGCGCCAAGGACCGGTCAGCTGGACGGCCGGGGCGAGAACATCCGGCGCCAGGCAGAGTCGCTGGGCATCGCCAGCATTGAACGGGTCACCGTCAGCGACCTGTACTTCCTGGACTGCGCCGGCGGAACCGGCGAGCCTCCTGCAAGCGCAGCCGCTTCCATCACCCATGCGCTGCTGTGCGATTCCGTGATCGAAGAGGCTACGGTCATGGCCCTGGCCGACTGTCCGGCGCAGTGCACCCTGCCGTTCATTGAGGTCGCGCTGCGGCCGGGAGTGACCGATAGCGCAGCCGAGTCGCTCCTCTCTGCCGCCCGCACCCTGGGGACCAAGGAGTTGCTGGCGGCCGCCACCGGGCAACGTTACACCTTCAGCGGCTCCCTCTCCAGGGGCGAGCTCGAGCAGATCGCAGCCGGCCTGCTGGCTAATGAAGTCATCCAGACCTACGCGCTGGACCGGCCGGTGGACCCACCCTTCGTGCCCGTGCAGCCGGTCGACGCCACTGTAGAGACCATTCCCCTGGCTGAGGCGGATGACGACGTGCTACAGGCCATCAGCAGCGAGCGCCGGCTGGCGCTGGACCTGGCCGAGATGCGCGCCATCCGCGACTACTACCAGGCCGAGGGCCGCGAGCCGACCGACGTCGAGCTCGAGATGCTGGCGCAAACCTGGTCCGAACACTGTGGGCACAAGAGCTTCAAGGCGTTGATCGCCTACGAGGAACGGGACGCGTCCGGGGCCGTTGTGAACGGCAGTCAACGCGAGATCGATTCCCTGCTCAAGACCTTCATCCAGGATGCGACTGAGACCGTGAATCGGCCCTGGGTCTATTCGGCCTTCGTGGACAACGCTGGAATCATCGCCTTCGATGACCACTTCGACCTGGCCTTCAAGGTAGAGACCCACAATCATCCCTCCGCGCTCGAGCCCTTCGGCGGCGCCAACACCGGCGTGGGCGGCGTGGTGCGCGACGTGATCGGTGTCAGCGCTCGCCCGATTGCCAACACCGACATACTCTGTTTCGGCCCTCCGGACCAGCCCCTCGCCGAATTGCCCGCAGGCCTGCAGCACCCACGGCGCATCGCCGACGGTGTGATCGCCGGCGTCGAGGACTACGGCAACAAGATGGGGATCCCCACGGTCAACGGCGCCATCCTCTACGACCAGGGCTACACTGCCAATCCGCTGGTCTTCTGCGGTTGCCTGGGCATCTTGCCGCACGGCAGCCATTGCAACACGCCGGCCGCCGGCGACCTGGTGGTGGTGCTGGGCGGCCGGACGGGCCGCGACGGGCTGCGCGGCGCGACCTTTTCGTCCATGGAGATGAACCACCAGACGAGCCAGGTGGCCGGCAGCGCAGTGCAGATTGGCCATCCCATCCACGAGAAGCAGGTGCTGGAAGCCATCATGGCTGTACGCGATGAGGGCCTCTATTCGGCTATCACCGACTGCGGCGCGGGCGGCCTCTCCTCTGCCGTCGGCGAGATGGCTGCGGAGTTGGGCGCTGAGATCCATCTGGAGCGTGTGCCGCTCAAGTACCCCGGTCTGCGTCCCTGGGAGATCTGGCTGAGCGAGGCCCAGGAGCGCATGGTACTCGCGGTGTCGCCTGCAGCCTGGCCCAGGCTGGCGCAGGTCTGCGCCGGCCTCGACGTGGAAGCCACGGCCCTGGGCCACTTCACCGGCGACGCCAGCCTGACGCTCTATTACGCAGGGCAGGCTGTGGGCAGGCTATCCACCGGCTTCCTGCACAACGGCATCCCCCGCCGCCGGCTGGCCGCCGTCTGGACCCAGCCCTCGGGCGACGGCGCCCCGCTGGCCGAGCCCGCGCCGGGGGAAATGCGCCGCCTGCTGTTGGCGCTGCTCGCCCAGCCGGACACCCGCAGCAAAGAGGATGTCGTGCGGCGCTACGATCACGAGGTTCAGGGCAGCACTGTGGTCAAACCCTTCGTCGGCGCAGCGGGCAGTGGCCCTTCCGACGCCGCCGTCTTGGCCCTGACCTTCCGCCTCGATTCCTTTGGGCGGCTCGCCGCATCCACAGGCGCAGCCGAGACAGGCGGCGGGCCGGGCTCGCCGCGTGAGCCAGAAGCGTCCGGCAGCGCTGGCTCACATGATGCCGCCCCATCGCCTGCCGCAGCCCGCTCGCGCGACTCGACCGGCTTATCGGGCGCTGCCGGCTTGTCTGGCGCTGGTGCACCCCACCGCCCCAACGCGGGCGTGGCCCTTGCCGCCGGCATCAATCCGCATTATGGCGCCCTTGACCCCTACGCCATGGCCTGGGCCGCCGTGGACGAGGCAACGCGCAATTGTGTCGCTGTCGGCGCAGATCCAGACCGGCTGGCCCTGCTCGATAACTTCTGCTGGGGCAATCCCAACCTGCCCGACCGCCTGGGCAGCCTGGTACGCTGCGCGGCCGGCTGCTACGACGCGGCTGTTGCCTACGCTGCGCCCTTTGTGTCGGGCAAGGACAGCCTCAACAACGAATTTACCGGTGCCGACGGCCGCAA
Source organism: Anaerolineales bacterium (assembly GCA_017882045.1). Lineage (GTDB taxonomy): Bacteria > Chloroflexota > Anaerolineae > CG2-30-64-16 > CG2-30-64-16 > JADGQF01. Next base: position 18,062 of record JADGQF010000035.1, on the reverse strand, counting down.
GCAAGCCATCCCCGGCACGCTCCTGATCTCAGCGCTGGCGCTGGTGCCAGATGTGACCTGTACCGTCACTTCCGACGTCAAGCGGACCGGCAACTGGCTTTACCTGGCCGGCCTCACCCAGGACGAGTTGGGCGGCTCGGCGTATGCCCGTCTGCGCAGCCACGCGAGCGGTCGCCCGCCCCAACCGGTCCCCAACGCGTCCACACTATACCGCGCAATCCACCAGGCTATACGGGCGGGCCTTGTGCGCGCCTGCCACGATTGCTCGGAAGGCGGGCTCGCCGTAGCAGCCGCCGAGATGGCCCTGGGCGGCAATCTCGGGCTGGACCTGGACCTGAGGGCCGTGCCACGCGCTCCTGATGCCGGCCGGGCCGATACCCTGGCCTTTGCCGAGTCGCTGGGCCGACTGCTGCTGGAAGTGGCGCCCGGCGATACCAGTCCCTTTGAGGCCGGGCTGGCCGGCTTCCCGGTTGCGCGTGTGGGGCAGGTGCGCGGCGATAGCCAGTTCGTGATCCTGGGCCTTGACGGCGAGCCGGCCATCGATGCCACCCTGGCCGACCTCGACCGGGCCTGGCGGGGGCACCTGGCATGAACCCACGACCTCCCGTTCTCGTCCTGCACGCTACCGGCACCAACCGCGACTGGGAGGCCGCACGCGCCTGTGACATGGCGGGCGCTGCGGCCGAGATCGTCCACGTGAACCAGTTGATCGGCGGCGAGCGCCGCCTGCCCGATTACCGCATGCTGGTGCTGCCAGGCGGGTTTTCCTATGGCGATGACCTGGGCGCTGGCAAAGTCTGGGCCATCCTGTTGCGTCACCGGCTGGCCGAAGACCTGGCCTCGTTCATCGGGGAGGGCCGCCCCGTGCTCGGGATCTGCAACGGCTTCCAGGTGCTGGTGAAGGCCGGTCTGCTGCCGGGCATCGCGCCGGCAGATGAACGGGGTCAGGTACCGTTTCAGGCTACGACCCTCACTCGCAACGATTCGGCCCGCTTCGAGTGCCGTTGGGTTTACCTGGAGCCGCAGGCCACCAGCCCCTGCATCTTCACCCGTGGGCTCTCCGAGCCTATCTATTGCCCCGTTGCCCACGGCGAAGGCAAGTTCGTGGTACGCGATGATTCCGCCCTCGATCAGATCCAGGCGCAGGGTCTTGTAGCCCTGCGCTACGCCGGGCCCGCGGGCCTGCCGGCGACTTATCCCTGGAACCCCAACGGTTCCGTGGCCAACATCGCCGGTATCTGCAATCCTGCCGGCACGGTGTTTGGGCTGATGCCGCACCCCGAGGACCACGTCCTGCCCGAGCAGCACCCACGCTACCAGCGCGGTGAACGCGGCGGCCTGGGGCTGGCCCTCTTCGCTAACGGCGTGCGCTACGCCGCCCAGCTATGAGTCACTAGCGCCACCATGAGCAGTATGACCCGAGAAGACTCATACTCCTACGACACCTATCTCTCGCCCTTCACCTGGCGCTACGGCTCTGAGGCCATGCGGCGTCTGTGGAGCGAGCAGCACAAGCGGCTCCTGTGGCGCCGCATCTGGGTGGCCCTCGCGGAAGCCCAGATGGCCGCCGGCCTGGTGCGAGCCGAGCAGGTGGCCGACCTTGCCGCGCACCGCGACCAGGTCGACCTGGCCCGCGCCCAGGAGATCGAAGCCGATATCCACCACGACCTGATGGCCGAGGTGCGGACCTATGCTGAGCAATGCCCTGGCGCCTTCGCGGCCACCAAGCGGCTGTTGATGGAGCTGGTCAAACGAGGGGGCGACCGCCAGGCGCTGCACGAGACGATACGCGAGCACGCGCTGGCTGCCTGGGCTGCGCTGCGGGCCGGCTCGGCCAATCCGCTCGTCGAGCGCCTGGCCGCGGACCCTGCCATCGGGCAATTGGCATCCGCCGTCGAAGTACGCGGCTGGCTCGCGGCCAACGATTACGTCGGCGATGCTCCCCAGCGGGCGCGGCGCTTCGCGGCCTCGCCGGTCGAGCAGCTCAGGTAGGGAGGAATAATCACCATGCTCTCGCTCGCCGAGATCCAGTCAGCTATCCCCGATACACTGCTTGGCGTCGATCTGCCCGGGCTTGGCACACGCATTCAGGGCAAGGTCCGCGATATCTATGTCAGCAGCGGGCAGCGCATCCTGATCACCACCGACCGCGTATCGGCGTTCGACCGCGTGTTGGGCGGCATTCCTTTCAGAGGCCAGGTGTTGAACCAATTGAGCGCTTGGTGGTTCGAGCAGACGCGCGACATCGTGGGCAACCATGTCATCGCCGTGCCCGACCCCAACGTGACCGTGGCCTGCGAAGCCCAGTCGCTGCCGGTGGAGGTCATCGTGCGCGGCTACATTACAGGGGTCACCTCCACGTCACTGTGGACCCTTTACAGCCAGGGGGTGGAGCGACCCTATGGGCTGGACCTTCCACCCGGGCTACGCAAGAACGAACCGCTGCCCGAGCCGGTGATCACCCCGACCACCAAGGCCACGGGCGGCGCGCACGACGAGCGGCTCACCCCTGCCGAAGTCGTGGAGCGTGGGCTGGTTGAGCCGCGGCTGTGGAGCCTGGTCCAGGAGGCAGCGCTAGCCATCTTCCGCCGGGGTCAGGCGGTGGCCCGCCGCGCCGGCCTGATCCTGGTGGATACGAAGTACGAGTTCGGCCTGGCCGATGGCCGGCCGATCCTGATTGACGAAGTGCACACCCCCGACTCCAGCCGCTATTGGGTGGCGGACGGTTACGCGGCCGCGATCGCGAGCGGCCAGGAGCCGGAGAACTTCGACAAGGAGTTTCTACGCCTCTGGTTTATGAGCCAGGGCTACCGCGGCGAGGGCACGCCGCCGACCATGCCGCCCGAGTTTGTGGCGCAAGTCGCCGCACGCTACATTGCCAGCTACGAACGCCTCACGGGCCAAGCGTTCGTGCCCGGCGCCCAGCCTGCCGCCCCGCGCATCGCGGCTGCGCTCGGCCAGAGGAGGTAACCGTGCCTATCGTACCCATCATCATGGGATCCAAGAGCGACCTGGCCCACGCGCAAGCCATCGCCGACCAGCTGGCATCGTTCGGCATTATCAGCGAGCTGCGGGTGGCGTCGGCTCACAAAGCCGTACGCTACCTGCTGGACCTGCTGGCTGCCTACGAGTCCGACGGCCGGCCCAAGGTTTATATCACCGTGGCCGGCCGCTCCAATGCCCTCAGTGGCCTGGTCGACGCCAACGTCAGCGCGCCGGTGATCGCCTGCCCGCCCTACGGCGACCGCTTCGGCGGCGCCGACCTGTTCTCTTCGCTGCGCATGCCCTCCGGCGTGGCGCCGGCGGTCGTGCTTGAGCCGGCAGGTGCCGCGCTCCTGGCCGCCAAGATCCTGGGGCTGGCCGACCCTGCGTTGGCCGCCCGCTTGGTCGCGGCCCAGCAAGCCGCCACCGCACAACTGATTGGCGATGACAAGGCTTTCGCCTGAGGGGGCCCGGAGCGATGGATCAAGTTGCCTGGCATCACGACGGCGATGAGTTGGACCGGCCACACGAAGCCTGCGGCGTGTTTGGCGTCTACGGCCCCGGCGCGGACGTCGCGCGGCTCTCCTTTTTCGCACTTTACGCCCTGCAGCATCGTGGCCAGGAAAGCGCGGGTATCGCCACCTGCGACGGCGCGATGGCTTACCTGCACAAGGGATGGGGCTGACGTCGCAGGTCTTCAGCGAGGATAACCTCAGGCCGCTGGTAGGCTATATGGCCATCGGCCACGTACGCTACTCGACCAGCGGCTCCTCCCATATCCGCAACGCCCAGCCCTACCTGATCGAGACCTTGCACGGCCCCCTGGCCGTAGCACACAACGGCAACCTGACCAATGCGCTTTCGCTGCGCCACCGGCTGTTGGAACGCGGGGTTGGGCTGAGTTCCTCCAGCGACAGCGAGGTCATCACTCAGATGTTGGCAGCGCCGCCGCCCGGCGGTGAGCCGGACGGCCCCGACTGGGAAGCGCGCATTGCCGAGTTCATGGCTGTAGCCGAGGGCGCCTACTCGCTGGTAGTGCTGACGCGTGACGCCGTCTTCGCCGTGCGCGATCCCTGGGGCCTGCGCCCGCTCTGCATCGGCGAGCTGAACGCCAGTTCTTGCGGCTACGTTGTCGCCTCTGAGTCCTGCGCGCTGGCAACCATCGGCGCACGATACATCCGCGAGGTCGCGCCCGGCGAGATCGTGCGGCTGCAGTGCCCTGGCCTGCGTAGCACCCAGGGCCGGCCGCCCGCGCAACAGGTCGCGCTGTGCGTCTTCGAGTATGTCTACTTCTCGCGGCCCGACTCGCTGCTCGAGGGCCAGACCGTCCACCGCGTGCGCCAACGCCTGGGAGAAGAGCTGGCGCATGAATTGCCCGCCGAGGCTGACGTGGTGGTCGGCGTGCCCGATTCTGCCATCCCGGCGGCCATCGGCTATGCCCGCGCCTCCGGCATCCCCTTCACGGAAGGCATGACCAAGAACCGCTACATCGGCCGCACCTTCATCCAGCCCGACGAGCGCCTGCGCCGCGCCGGCGTCCATCTGAAGTACAACCCCCTGGTCGCCAACCTGGCCGGGCAGCGGGTGGTACTGATCGACGACTCGATCGTGCGCGGTACCACCGCGGGCCCGCTGATCCGGTTGCTGCGCGAGGCCGGCGCCGCCGAGGTACACGTGCGTGTCTCCTCGCCCCCAGTGCGCCATCCCTGCTTCATGGGTCTCGACATGGCCACGCACGCCGAGCTCATCGCTCACCGCAAGTCGGTGGCTGAGATATGCGCGTACATCGGCGCCGACTCACTGGCCTACCTCTCGCACGAGGGCATGATGCGCGCCGTGCTCGCCGGCGTGGAGAGTGGGCCGGCATCCAGCATGCCAACGGCCGGTGAAGTAGCAAGCGCGGGCAGCGCACCTGCGCCCGTGGGTGCGGCGGCCACCAGCGCCGCACCCACGGGCGCAGGCTCCAGGCACTGCAGCGCCTGCTTCACCGGCACGTACCCGATTCCGCTGCAGGAGTTCTGGGAACTCAAGACGCAAGAGAAGCTGGCCCTGGAGCAGGTCTGGGGCAGCTAGACGCCTGACAGAACCCATCGTCGCAGCTCCGCAACCTGGGAGCGCTGCAGCCTGCGAGGGCCGCCATCCTAGAAGCGCCGCCCTCTTGGCCGCACCGCGGTCGGCGCACCTGCCGCCAGGATGCCGGCGCTCCCAGGTACACATTTCCCGATGCTCGCTCGCATCGTTGCAGATCGCGTGTCGCGATTACCCTAAAGGCAGGAGCCGGCCACTATGAGAATACTGGTCATCGGCGGCGGAGGCCGCGAGCACGCCCTGGCCTGGAAGCTGGCCCAGTCGCCCGCCGTCGAGTGCGTCTACGTGTCCCCGGGCAACGGCGGCACGGCTGACGCCGCGGCGCTCGCTTTCGGCGCGCCCATCGCCAACCTGCCCGCCGGGCGCGGCTTCGCCGAACTGATCGCCGCCGCTCAGGCGGAAGGTATCGGCCTGACCGTCGTCGGGCCCGAAGCCGAGCTGGCCGCGGGCATCGTGGACGCCTTTAGAAGGGCAGGCATCCCCTGCTTCGGCCCCTCGGCAGCCGCAGCCGAATTGGAGTCGTCCAAGGCCTTCGCCAAGGCTTTCATGGCCCGTCACGGCATCCCCACCGCGCGCTTTGCCGTGTTCTCCAGCCACGACCGCGCCCTGGCACACCTGCGCTCCGTAGACTACCCGGTGGTCATCAAGGCCTCGGGGCTCGCCGCGGGCAAGGGCGTCATCGTGCCCGCCGATCCCGAGGAGGCCATCGCGGCCCTGGACCAGATCATGCTCGACCGCACTTTCGGCGCGGCCGGCGACGAGGTGGTGATCGAGGAGCGCCTGGCCGGCCCCGAGGCCTCGGTGCTCGCCTTCTGCGACGGCGAGACGGTGGCGCCGATGGCCGCGGCCCAGGACCATAAACGGGCGTTCGACGGCGGCCGCGGACCGAACACCGGCGGCATGGGCGCCTACGCCCCCGCGCCGCTGCTGACGCCCGACCTGATGGACGAAGTACGGCGCACCGTGCTGCAGCCGGCCGTCGATGGCCTGGCTGTCGAGGGCCGGCCCTACGTCGGCGTCCTCTACGCCGGCCTGATGCTGGCCCCGGCCGGCCTGCGGGTCCTGGAGTTCAACTGCCGTTTCGGCGATCCTGAGACGCAGGTGATTCTGCCCCTGCTGGAGAGCGATTTGGCCGCGATCTTCCTGGCTTGCCTGGAGGGCCGTCTCGACCGCGTCGCCCCCGCGATCCGCTGGCGCGCAGGCGCGGCTGCCACCGTGGTCGCGGCCTCGGGCGGCTATCCCGGCAGCTACCGCCGGGGCCTGCCCGTCGACGGCGTGGCCGAGGCCGCAGCGCTGCCCGGCGTCACCGTGTTCCAGGCCGGCACGCGCCTGTCGGCGGAGGGCCGGCTGCTGACCGACGGCGGCCGCGTCCTGGCCGTTACCGGCGCGGGCGCGGACCTGCGCCAGGCCCTGGACCGGGCCTATGCCGGCATTGGCTGCATCCACTTCCCCGGTATGCACTATCGCCGCGATATCGGCGCGGCCGCCCTGGCCGCCCCGGCCCAGGGCCAGGAGGGTTGAGCATGGCGCCTGTCACTTACCAGGACGCGGGCGTGGACATCGCTGCCGGCGCCCGCGCCGTCGACCTCATGAAAGGCGCAGTGCGCGCCACCTATGGCCCGGAGGTGCTGCTCGGGATCGGCGCCTTCGGCGGCCTGTTCGATGCAGCCGCGCTCAAGGGTATGGCAAACCCGGTGCTGGTGGCCTCCACCGACGGCGTAGGCACCAAAACCAAGATCGCCGCCGCCCTGGGCCGTTACGACACGGTGGGTCAGGACCTGGTCAACCACTGCGTCAACGACATCCTGGTACAGGGCGCGCGGCCGCTCTTCTTCCTCGACTACTTCGCCGCGGCCCGGCTGGACCCCAGCCAGGTGGCTACTGTGGTGACCGGCTGCGCGTCCGCCTGCCGGGCGATGGGCTGCGCGCTGCTGGGAGGCGAGACCGCGGAAATGCCTGGTGTGTACGCAGCCGGCGAGTTCGATCTGGCCGGGACCATCGTCGGCGTGGTGGAGCGCTCCGCTATCGTCGACGGGCAGTCTATCGCCGCGGGGGACGCCATTGTAGGGCTGGCCTCCACCGGCCTGCACACCAACGGCTTCAGTCTCGCGCGTCGCGTGTTCCGCGACTGGGACCTGGCCGCTCCCGTCCCTGCCCTCAGCCAGTCCCTCGGCGACGCGCTGCTGGTTCCTCACAAGTCCTACCTGGCCGATGTCCAGCGGCTGTGGGACGCAGGCATCACCGTCAAGGGCCTGGCCCATATTACCGGCGGCGGCTTGCTGGACAATCCGCCGCGCATCTTTCCGCCGGGCGTGGCCGCTCGCCTGGCGCGCGACCGGTGGCCGGTGCCCGCCATCTTCCGCTTGATCCAGCAGACCGGCCAGATCGCCGATGATGAGATGGCCCACGTCTTCAACTTGGGGCTCGGCATGCTCGCGATCGTTAGACGCGACCAGGCGTCGGCCGCGCTGCAGGCCCTCGGGGCAGGCGCCTGGCTCGTGGGCGAGATGATCGTGCGTGGCGCAGGCCCGGCGGTGCAGATCGTATGACACCGCCCGCAGCCCGCCCCTTGCGCCTCGTGGTCCTGATCTCAGGCTACGGCTCCAATCTTCAGGCGATCATCGAGGCCATCGCCCGCGGCAACCTGAACGCAGAGATCGCGGCCGTCGTCGCCAACCGGGGCAGCGCCTATGGCCTGGAACGCGCCCGCCTGGCCGGCATCCCCATCCGCTGCCTCACCCTTGCCGCCTCCCGGGAGGCGGACCGGCCGCGCGAGGCGTACGATGCGGATCTGGCCGGCCTGGTCGCCGCTTACCGGCCGGACCTGGTCGTGCTGGCCGGCTGGATGCATGTGCTCAGCCCCGCGTTTCTCGACCGCTTCCCCGGCCAGGTCATCAACCTGCACCCGGCGCTGCCGGGCCAGTTTCCAGGTACTGGCGCCATCGAGCGGGCCTGGGCGGCCTGCCGGCGCGGCGAGATCACGGTCACCGGCGTCATGGTCCACCAGGTGGCGCCGGAAGTCGATGCTGGGCCGGTCCTCGCCGTGGCCGAGGTGCCCATCGACCCTGCCGGTTCGCTTGCGGACCTGGAGGCCCGCATCCATGCCCTCGAGCACCGCCTCTTGGTGGAGACTATCGGCCAGATTGCAGCCGGGCGCCGGGATCCGTCCTGACCTACGGCCGCGCTAAGGCTGCATCTATTCTTAGGATAATTCCATGGGACAATCGCCATCCGTGAGGTTGGACATTGCCGCGAATTAGGGGCCCAAAATCACCGGAGGCTTCACGGATGGTCATTTTCGACCATCCGTGAAGCCTCCGGAAACAAATAGTCGGGGAGAGAGGATTTGAACCTCCGACCTCACGGACCCGAACCGTGCGCGCTAGCCTGACTGCGCTACTCCCCGAACGACAATTGGGATTATAATGCGTATTGTCGGGGAGTGCAAATGGAGCAATAACGATTTGCTATCCCGGCCGGAGGTGCTCATGGCGCTGCAAATCGGCATTGTCGGGCTCCCCAACGCAGGGAAGTCCACGCTGTTCAACGCTCTGACACAGGCAGGGGCGACAGTCGCACCCTACCCCTTCACGACTATTGACCCCAACGTGGGGGTAGCCGTCGTGCCCGACCAGCGTCTTGCTCGGCTGGCCGCGCTGGTCAAGCCCGAGCGGGTGGTGCCGGCGACAGTCGAGTTTGTAGACATCGCCGGGCTGGTCAAAGGCGCCAACCAGGGCGCGGGGCTGGGCAACCAGTTCCTCGGCCATATCCGCAACGTGGACGCGATCGCCTTCGTGCTGCGGGCCTTCGAGGACGTCGACGTGCCCACCTAGGGCGAACAGGTGGACCCGCTAGGCGACCTCGAGACGCTGGACCTCGAGTTGATCCTGTCGGATGTGGCGACGGTGGACCGGCGGATCGAGAAGGTGCAAGGCCAGGCCAAGGCCCACCCCCGCGAGTTCGCCGAGCAACTCAACTGGCTGGCCGGCCTGCGCGCTCACCTGAATGCCGGGCGGCCGGCCGCCGGGTACGAGCCGGCCCATCACGATGCCTGGCTGGCCGACTTCAACCCGCTGAGCGCAAAGCCCCGCCTGTATGTCGTCAACGTCGCCGAAGACTGCCTTCCGCCGGCGGATCGGCAGCGGGGGCAATCCAGGCCCGCGCGGCACGCGCGGGTACGCCCTGCCTGGTGCTATGCGCGGCCTGCGAGGCCGAGCTGGTGACCTGGCCGCCCGACGACGCGGCCGCCTACCGCCGGGAGCAGGGCCTGAGTGAGCCCGGGCTCGATCGACTGATCACCGCGAGCTACCGCCTCCTGGGCCTGATCACGTTCTTCACCATCACCGGCGGCAAAGAGGCCAGGGCCTGGACATTGCGCTCCGGCTCGACGGCCTATGAGGCGGCGGGCCTGATCCACAGCGATATCCAACGGAGCTTCATCCGCGCCGAAGTCGCGCCGGTATCTACCATCCTCAGCGCGGGCGGCCTGACGCAGGCGCGCGTGGCCGGCCATCTGCGGCTGGAGGGGCGCGAGTACGTGTTGCAGGATGGCGACGTGGTGCATTATCGGTTCAATGTGTAAGCGGAAGCCGAAAGCGGGCGACTTTACGTTTTCCCCTTGGGGTTTTTGGCATACCTGACCCCTGTGTGTTATAGTAGCCGTTACCGCGCGAGGGTACCTGCCCTCGCTCTTTCTGCCCCCGGCGCAAAGGGCCTAACCTTTGCAGGCTGGCGGCACTCCCGTTGACCACCCCGTGAAGTCGGGGTGCCGGGAATCCCGTGGAAAGGAGGTATCTTCGCGGCATGGCTGAAAATCTTCATGATTACGAGATGGTCGTGATCGCCGTCCCTGATTTGGACGAGCAAGGCATCACCACCCTCAACGAACGCATCAGCAACTGGATCACTTCTGGCGGCGGCACGGCCCCTCAGACTAACGTTTGGGGCAGGCGCCGGCTCGCGTACGCGATCAATAAGCGCACCGACGGCATCTACGTGCAATATAACTACCAGATGAACCCCAGCACGAGCCGTGACCTGGACAGGAACCTGCGTATCGACGAGCAGGTCGTCCGGCACATGATCGTGCGCACCGACGAGGAGTAATTGTAGATAACCAGGGGAGGGACGGGCTGTGGCACGAGGATTGAATAAGGTCTTGATCATCGGCAATCTCGGGCGCGATCCCGAGATGCGCTACACCCCCAGCGGTAAGCCCGTGACCTCTTTCAGCGTCGCCGTGAGCCGCGGTTGGACTACCAGCGGCGGTGAACGGCGCGAGGCAACGGAATGGTTCAATGTGGTGGCCTGGGGCAACCTGGCTGAAGTCTGCAACCAGTACCTGCGCAAGGGGTCCCGCGTGTACGTCGAGGGACGCCTGCAGACACGGAGCTGGGACGACCCGGACGGCCAGCGCCATTCCCGCACCGAAATGGTGGCCAACGAGATGGTTATCCTCGACAACCGGTTCGGCGGCGAGCCAGAGGACATGGACTTCGACGAAGAAATGGGCTTTTAGAGCATCAGACTCCGGCAAGTCTGGCAGACTGCCGAAGTTTTCGGACCGAGCCGAAGTTTTCGGCCTGAATGGAGAGAACTGCAATGGCAGATGACAATAACATGGTAGGCGGCGAGCGCCCGCGACGGGAAGACCGCGGACCGCGCGAAGAGCGCAGTGGCGGGCGCCCGGGCGGACGCTTCCAGCGCCGGCGCATCTGCGCCTTCTGCGCTGATAAAGTCGAGAAGATCGATTACAAGGACATGAACCTGCTGCGTCGCTACGTTTCGGACCAGGGACAGATTGAGTCCCGGCGCAGGACCGGAACCTGCGCTCGGCACCAGCGGCGGCTGACGACGGCTATCAAGCGCGCCCGGAATATTGCGCTGCTGCCATATACTGCCGAACACATTCGGAGATTTGGCGGCTAAGGATTTAGCAATGGCTAACAAGCAAAGTAAGCCGGAAGAACGTCAGCTAACCCGCAAGGAACACGCCCGCCGGCGCAAAAACGAAGCATCCAACCGCAAGGTAGTGCTTTTCCTGGCCGGCGTGGGCGTGGTGCTGCTGGCTCTGCTGGTTGCCGGGATCCTCCAGGCTTTGGTGATCACCCCCCGGCAGCCGGTTGCCACGGTCAACGGCGCTAACATCGCGCTGGCCGATTATCAGAAGGCCGTAAAGTTCGACTGGGCTCAGAACCAGCAGGACGCGGCCGATCCCTCAGGCTCGAGCGTCACCGTGTTGGACACGCTGGTGGACAACCAGTTGCTGCGCGAGCAGGCACGCCAGAAAGGCATCACCGTCAGCCAACAGGAATTGAACGACGCGGTCGAGCACGACTTCGGTTACTACCGCGTGCCGCCGACGGCCACGCCGACGGCAACTGCGACCCCCACGAATACACCCGGCCCGACCCCGACGAACACGCCTGGGCCATCGCCGACGCCGACCTCAGCCGGGACGGCCACTGCCTCGCCGACTCCGGCCCCGACCGCGACCCCGGTCACACAGCAGGCGTACCAGGACGCCTACAAGCAGTTCCTGACGCGCCTCACGCAGCAGACGGGCATGAGCGAGGCGGACTTCCGCCAGGTGGTCGAGACCGATCTTCTGAAGCAGAAGCTCTACGACCAGGTGACGACCAGCGTGCCAAAGACCGCGGAAGAGATCCGGGTGCGGCACATCCTGGTCGCCATCCGCACACCTGAGCCGACCGCCCAGCCTACGCCGACTGCGGCGCCCACTGCGACCGGCCAGCCGTCGCAGCCCATCTCGCCGACGGTCACGTTAGCTGCAGGCCAGCCGACTCCCGCGCCGACGCCCACTCTGGCGCCCACGCCCACGCCGCTGCCGCCGCGTGACGACGCACAGGCACTGGCCCGCATCATCGAAGCGCAACAGAAGCTGGGCGCCGGTGGTGACTTCGCCGCACTGGCCAAGGAATACTCGGATGATCCGGGCAGCGCCCAGCAGGGCGGCGAGCTTGGCTGGTTGGGCAAGGGCCAGGGGTTGGACCCGGTCTTCGAAACTGCCGCCTTCGCCCTGAAGGTCGGTGACATCAGCCAGCCGGTGAAGAGCTCCTTCGGCTATCACATCATCCAGGTCGAGGAGAAGGATCCGAACCATCCGCTGGATACGTACACCTACCAGCAGAAGCAGTACGAGGCCTGGACCAAGTGGCTGGATACATTGCGTCAGGCAGCCAAAATCACCAGGAACTGGTCGGCTGACAAGGTCCCCGCGACTCCGGTGCCGGTGGGCGGTTGACCTGCCAGGTGATGCGTGCTACGTAGTGCCTGACAGCAGAATGTAGGGCGTGTCGTCGAGCAGTCATACGCAGGATACAAGAGAGGCGTGATGGGTTCGTCCCCATCACGCCTCTCTTGTATCCTGCTGGTCGCGAAAACTGCCTGCATTCCCGCTCCCGGCCCGGGTAACGCCCTCCCCCGACTCACGCGGCACGCCTGGGCCTCTACCCCGTCTGTCGCTTCACAGATACGACGTTGGGCAAGCGGTCGATCCTGGAAAGCACCCGGCTGAGCTGCTCGGCGTCACGCACTTCGAGGGTAGCCGTAATGATGGCCAGGTTGTCCTGGCGAGCCGTCACGGCGGAAGCGTCTTCCAGGTTGATATGCTCCTCGTTGATGATCTCCGTTATGTCACGCAGCAAGCCGGCGCGATCGTAAGCCTGGACGCGAATCTTCACTCGCGAGATCGCCGGCTCGGTGTTGCCCCAATCGACTTCGATAAGCCGCTCGCTGTCCTTCAGCGAAGATACGTTTGGGCACTCGCGACGATGGATCGAGACGCCGCGCCCACGAGTGACGAAGCCCACGATATCGTCAGGCGGCATCGGGTTACAACAGCGTGAAAGCACCGTCAGCAGATTGCCCACCCCTTGCACCGCGATGCCTTGCACCGCCATGGCCGGCTTCTGCGGCTTCTCCCTTTCTCCCAGTTCCTCAGTCGCCTGCCGGGGTAGCTCTTCAACCTTGCCGATCTGCAATACTCGCGTCGCCACCTGCACCGTCGTGACGTCGCCGGTGCCGATGTCGTGCAGCAGGTCCTCGACCTTGTCCTTGCCGAAAAGCTGAGCGATATGCTCGTAGGTTATGTTATCCACGCCCAGGCGGTTCAGCTCGCGTTCCAACAACTCACGCCCGGCGTTGACATTCTCGTCGCGCTTCTGTTGCCGGAACCATTGACGGATCTTCGAGCGGGCGCGTGAGGTCTGCGCGTATTCGAGATGGGGATTAAGCCAATCTCGGCTCGGGCCACCGCGCTTGGCGGTGATGATCTCCACCTGGTCACCGTTCTTGAGCGCGTAATCCAGGCTGACCAACTGGTTGTTGACGCGCGCCCCCCGGCAACGATGCCCGATCTCAGTATGCACCTGGTAGGCAAAGTCGATCGGTGTCGAGCCGGCCGGCAGGTCGATGATGTCACCCTTGGGCGTGAAGACGTATACGCGGTCCTTGAACAGGTCTTCCTTGACCGTAGCCAGGAAGTCGCCGCCGTCGTTCTTTTCCTGGGTCTGCCAGTCGATCACCGAGCGCAGCCAGGCGATCTTGCGGTCGTAGGCGTCATCATTCTTGGTCTGCGTCTTATAGCGCCAGTGGGCGGCAATACCGATCTCCGCAATCCGGTGCATCTCGGCGGTGCGGATCTGTACCTCCAACGGCTGGCCCTCAAAGGCGATCACCGCGGTGTGCAGCGACTGATACAAGTTCTCCTTAGGGCTGGCGATGTAGTCGTCGAATTCGCCGGGTATCGGGCGCCACAGGGTATGCACCACCCCGAGCGCGGCGTAACAATCGCCGATCTCGGGCACAATGACGCGCACGCCCGCCCGATCGTAAATCTGGTCAAAGGTGACGCCCTTCTTGCGCATCTTGCGCCAGATGCTATAGATATGCTTGGGACGGCCGGTGATTTCGGACTGGATGCCGTGTTTGGCCAGCTCGGTCTTCAGAATCTCGGTGACGCGCTCGACGTAACTCTCACGTTCGCCCCGGCGTTGGTTAAGTGACTTCTCGATCTCGTGATAGGTTGTCGGGTCCAGGTAGCGGAACGCCAGGTCTTCCAGTTCCCACTTGATCTGCCAGATCCCCAGCAGGCTGGCCAGAGGGGCGTAGATCTCCAACGTCTCGCGCGAGATGCGGCGCTGCTTCTCGGGGCTCATGTAGCCCATCGTGCGCATGTTGTGCAAGCGGTCGGCCAGCTTGATGAGCACCACACGCACATCGCTGTACATGGCCAGAAACATCTTGCGCAGGCTTTCAATCTTGGGATCGCGGCTGTCGGCGGGCAGGTTAGCCAGTTGGGAGATCTCAACCAGCTTCGTTACGCCGTCTACCAGGCTGGCCACCTCGGCCCCGAACTCCTCAGCCAGATCGGGGATCTGGATGGAGGTGTCTTCAGCCACGTCATGTAGCAGGGCCGCGGCCACCGTCTGCGCATCCAGGCGCAACTCGGCCAGGATGCCGGCCACAGCCAGCGGATGGATGATATAGGGTTCGCCCGACTTGCGCTTCTGGTCGGCGTGGGCCCGCTCGGCCAGTTCGTAGGCGCGCCTGACCAGCTCCACATCCTGTGGAGAGTAGGACTTTGGCAGTTGTTGGCGAAGGCGATCCCAGGTCATAAAATACTTCCTCAGTCTCATTCTAATCATTGTCACCCCAAAAAGCAAGGGAAGCGGGAAACGCCCGCCAGGCGACCGCCAAAAAAGATGCTTGACGGGACCATGAAGACGGGTGTATGCTCGGGTCAAGCAGCCAGGCTCTGGCGCAGACAAACAGGACAGAGGGAGGGCACCAATGGACCGACCTGGGACGACCGCGCTCTCACCCGTCGAGTTCATCTCGACCGACCCTACCGAAGATCAGCCTGAAGAGGGCATCGCTCTTTGCCTATCCGGGGGCGGCTACCGCGCCATGCTGTTCCACCTCGGCGCGCTTTGGCGTTTGAATGAGACCGCGTACCTGCCACAACTGAAGCGAGTTTCCAGCGTTTCGGGCGGGTCGATCACCGCAGGCGTGCTCGGGCTGGCCTGGCCGAAGCTGGACTTTGACGATCGGGGGGTGGCCCGCCGGTTCAAAGAGCAGGTCGTGGCTCCCCTGCGGCGCCTCGCCGGCCAAACCATCGACGTGCCCGCTGTGCTCAGCAACCTGGTCGTGCCCGGCTCTGCCAGCCGCCGGATCGCGAGCGCCTACGGGCGTTACGTGTTCGGCGACTGCAGCCTGCAGGCGCTCCCCGCCGATGACCAGGGACCGCGCTTCGTGATCAATGCCGCCAATCTCCAGTCAACCGCCCTGTGGCGCTTCTCCAGGCCGTACATGTGGGACTACCGGGTCGGCAAGATCGAAAACCCGACCGTCCCTCTGGCGATCGCGGTCGCGGCTTCATCCGCCGCGCCGCCCATGCTCTCGCCGGTGGTACTTCAGTTCAAGCCGGCAGACTATGTCCCCGCGTCGGGCCTCGACCTGCAGCTCCCGCCCTATAACACCCAGGTCTACCTGACCGACGGCGGGGTCTACGACAACCTGGGACTGGAGACCGCCTGGAAACGCTACAGGACAATCCTCGTGAGCGATGGCGGCGGCCAGTCGGGGGCCACGCCAAATCCGCATCGCGATTGGCTACGCGGCACGGCGCGCGTGATTGGGGTCATCGACAACCAGGTGCGGGATCTGCGCAAACGTCAGGTGATCAGCTCGTATCGGGCCGGCGCGCGGTCGGGCGCCTATTGGGGCATCCGCAGCCACATCGCGGACTACGGGTTGGAGGAAACTCTGCCCTGTCCCCCTCAGCGTACGCTGGCCCTGGCGAACGTCCCCACGCGGCTGTCTGCGATGACGCAAGGCCGCCAGGAAGAGCTGATCAACTGGGGCTACGCGATCTGCGATGCCGCACTGCGCAAGCATGTAAATCAGGCATTGGCCTGTCCGGCCGATTTCCCGTACCGCAGCGTCGGGGTGGGATAGTCGACCCTCAGAAGGGAGCGCCGTAGATGAGCACCAGTCCTCCCCCGCTACCCCTTCGGGCCATCCCCGTCAACCAGCCGCAATTTCGCTGGTTGAACGTCTACGCTTTTGACCCGAGCCTGTCCAGCCAGTTCGAGTACATGGGGCTGAACCGCGTCAGCATGAAGGTGCCCTGGGAGTCGGACGAGACCACCGGCCAGGATGCACTGGCGGCAGGCCCTGCCGGCGAATACCTGGAAGTGGTTGACGTCGACCCGGCCAGCGGCTGCTTCTATGCGCCGGTAGACCTCAACCAACCATACCTCCTCGCGACCGATGGCCTGCAGCCATCGGAAGGCAACCCGCAGTTCCACCAGCAGATGGTCTACGCCGTGGCGATGACCACCATCGGCTACTTCGAGCGCGCCCTTGGCCGGCGCGCCCTCTGGTCCCCGCGCCGCTGGAAAGAAGGCGGCGAGGGAGGGAACTGGCACGAGGAGTACGTGCGACGGCTGCGCATCTACCCGCACGCTCTGCGAGAGGCGAATGCCTATTACAGCCCGGACAAGAAGGCGCTGCTCCTCGGTTACTTCCCGGCGCCCACCACCGATATTGCCTCGCACCTGCCGGGCGGCATGGTCTTTACCTGCCTCTCGCACGACGTAATCGCCCACGAGACGACTCATGCCCTACTGGACGGCATGCACCGGCGGTTCATCGAGCCCACGAACCCAGATGCGTTGGCCTTTCACGAAGCCTTTGCCGACATCGTGGCGCTATTCCAACATTTCTCGCTGCCCGAAGTACTCCGCAACCAGATCGCCAAAACACGCGGTGACCTGGCGAGCGAGAATCTTCTGGCGCAGCTGGCACAGGAATTCGGGCAGGCAACCGGGCTGCACGGCGCCCTGCGCGATGCACTGGGAGGCTCCGACCCGAGCAGCGGCCGCTGGGAGACGGCTACCGCGGACCCGGCGCTGATCCAGAGCGTGATGGAGCCTCATGCGCGCGGCTCGATCCTGGTGGCGGCCGTGTTTGACGCCTTTCTCACGATCTACAAATCACGCACCGCCGATCTCTTGCGCATCGCGACGGGTGGCAGCGGGGTTCTGCCGCAGGGACAATTGCATCCGGACCTGGTGAACCGGTTGGCGGACGAGGCCGCCAAGACAGCTCAACACGTCCTGACGATCTGCATACGCGCGCTGGACTACTGCCCGCCGGTCGACGTCTACTTTGGCGACTACCTGCGGGCGGTGATCACCTCGGACTACGACCTGGTGCGGGACGATGACTTGAGCTACCGGGTAGCCTTTGTAGATGCCTTCCGCCGGCACGGCGTCTATCCGCTGCACGCGCGCAGCCTGTCGGTCGATAGCCTGCTCTGGCGCGCCTGGATGAGCTCACAGGAATGCGCGTCCTGCGCGCCGACACGGGTGTGCCGCAGTCTGGGCCGGCCATGTCGGGGGATGACCAGTGGCCGGTATTTCTGGCTCAAACAGCACAAGATGCATTATATGTTCAGTTTACGCTGCCCGGTTAGCCATCCGTAGGCCGGCCAGAAATACACCGGAGAAGCACAAGAAGTATTGTTGCGGGCCAGTCTAGCCAAACGCCTACCGGTTGGCCATCTCCAAATTCGCCGGACCGGTTTTAGCAATTTGCCGCCAAGTCTCGCGCTGTGGTAATATGCGCTCGTCTGCCTTTGCGAGTAAATGGCGACAAGCCCCCGTAGCTCAACGGATAGAGCGACAGTCTTCGGAACTGTAGGTTGCGCGTTCGAGCCGCGCCGGGGGTATCCGCCGGCATTCCAAGCCCGGCACAGCGGTCTTCCGATCACCCCAAGACGAAGGTTTCTCCACGCTAGCTTGCACTTGTCTGCCCTGGCATGCACGCGGCCCAAGAAAATCCCAAGCAAAGGGGACGGAAGGTGGACCGAAATCGCATTCGCCTTTTCAGCTTCGCCGTGCTGGTGCTCGTCTTTTTGCATATGTGTGGCGCCAGCGGACAGGTTGTCAACCCGGGAATGGTCA
>JADGQF010000197.1 GCA_017882045.1 Anaerolineales bacterium | reverse complement strand
CGCTGGCGCAGGGGAGCAGGCGGTCGAGCGCTATGCCAACGTTCATTTCCCGGCTACGGTGTTGCTCTCTCAGCAGCAGGCGCCGCTCATCCTGCACATCGCCGCCCAGGCCGAGCAGGGCAGCCGGGTCAGCGCGGAGGCGGGCCACATCACCGTGCAAGTGGGTGACCTGACGATCGTGTTGCTGGCGGAGGGTTTCGACCTGGACCACGCGATCGGCGGCCGCGCCGTCGCCGGTGTGCCCAGCGCGCGCATCGTCGGCGTGACGAGCGGCCAGGACTGCGAGCCCGTCATCTTTTTCCTGAATCCGCAGTCGACGGGTGACAAGAAGATCAGCCTGGATGTCTACCAGAATGACCGGCGCATCACCACCTTGAGCTTTCAGACCGCGATCGTCGAGCAGGCGCCGGCCGGTGCGATCGCCAATGTCGCCGTCGTCCCGGTGCCCGTGATCTCGGCCGGACCTGGCGCCCTGCCGCCGGACCTCGAGCTGCGCGTCATGCTCGCCGCCGACCGGCGCACCCTCAGCTATTACCTGCATTCGCCGGCCGGGGCCGACTATAACTTCAAGCCCGCCGGCCAGGTTCAGCTTGACTCGGATCCGCAGACCTTTTTACAGCCCAAGTTCGACAAGCTGAGCGCGCTGGCCAGGAAGACCGGCGACCAGCGCCAGCCGGCCGAGACCGACGCGGCCCGCCAGGAGCTGGCCAACATCGGCCAGGCGCTCTACGATAGCCTGTTCTCACCCGAGCTCAAGGCCGAATACCGGGGCAAGCTGCGTGACAAGTACCAGGGCAAGAGCCTGCTGATCACTTCCGACGAGCCGTGGATCCCCTGGGAGATGGTGCGCCCCTTTGAGGCCGACGCCGATGGCAATACACTGTACGACGACGAGCCGCTCTGCCAGCGCTTCCGCGTCTCGCGCTGGCTGGCCGGCCGCGGCGCGCCCGATCAGTTGCTGCTGAAGAACGGGGTTTGGATCGCGCCGGCCGACAACCTGGCCGCGGCGCAGGTCGAGTCGGATTACTTCGCCGCCTTGCACCGCCAACAATGGCAGGTCAGCCTGAATGGGCCGCTGAGCGCGCTGGCCGACGTGCAGGCGCAGTTCCAGGGCGGCGCGACGCAGCTCTACCACTTTGCCTGCCATGGCAACTTCAACACTGACGATCCCAATGAGTCCCGGCTCAAACTGGGCAGCGATTTCTTGCGACCGAGCCAGATTGTTGGCGCCCTGCGCGCCGGCCTGCTGCGCTCGAAACCGCTGGTCTTCCTGAACGCCTGCTATTCCGCCGACACCGGCTTCGCCCTCACCCAACTGGGCGGCTGGGCGCAATGTTTCTTCGACGCCGGCGCGAGCGCGTTCGTCGGTTCCCTGTGGGAGATCAACGACACCCTGGCTGCCCAGTTTGCCCAGGAGTTCTACAACCGGCTCTGGGGACTGGCTGGTTTCCAGGCCATGCCGTTGGGCCAGGCATTCTACGAGGCCCGCCTGTGTATCAAGCAGGCCGACGAGGCCAATCCCACCTGGCTGGCTTACGTCCTTTACGGCGACCCGCAGGGGCAGGTGACGCTGCCCGCCCCACCGAAATGAGATCCCGTCGTTCATGACCACGCCGATGCGCAGCCAGTACCTGGCTCTCAAGAAACAGTATCCCGACATCATTCTCCTGTTTCGCCTGGGCGATTTCTACGAGACCTTCGACGACGATGCGCGCACCGTGGCCGCCGTGTGTGACGTCGTGCTCACCTCGCGGCCGGTCGGGACCGGCGAGCGAGTGCCGCTGGCCGGCGTGCCCTACCACGCCGTCGACACTTACGTCGCTCGGCTGATCAATGCCGGCTACAAGGTGGCCATCGCCGAGCAGATCGGCAACGAGCCGCCCCAGGGTGAGAAGCTGGTGCCGCGCGTCGTGCGCCGGGTGGTCACGCCCGGCACGGTGATCGAGCCGGGCCTGCTGTCGGACAAGCGCAACAACTACCTGGCCGCGCTGGTGTTGGATGGCGAGCGGGCCGGGCTGGCCTATGCGGACATCACCACCGGCGAGTTCGCCACTACGCAGATCAGCGCGCCGGCCGGCAGCGGCGATGCCTGGTCAGGCGACGATGGCCGCAGCCAGGGCGGGGCCTGGGACCGAGTGCTCGAAGAACTGGGCCGCCTCTCCCCCGCCGAGTTACTTTTGCCCTCGCAGGACCCGCGCTGGACACGCCGCGCCGCAGCGCTGGGCGTGCCTGAGCTGTCCGGGGCGGAGAAAGGCGGCGCAACGCCGGGGGGCGCGACACCCGACATCCCGGCTGAGCTGGCCGATCGCTATCACATTACGCCCTACGCCGCGTGGCGCTTTGAGGAAGCCACGGCACGCCAGGCCCTTCTCGACCATTTTCAGGTGGTCTCGCTGGACGGCTTTGGCTGCCAGGGCAAGCCGCCTGCCGTGCGCGCGGCCGGCGCGTTGATCCAGTACCTGGTTGAGACGCAGCGCGACGCGTTGGCCCAGTTGAGCGGCTTGCGCACCTACAGTACCGGCGAGTTCATGACCCTCGACGAGGCCACGCGGCGCAACCTGGAGCTGACCGAGACCATCCGCGGCGGCGCGGCGCAGGGCTCGCTGTTGGCCGTCCTCGACGCCACGCTGACACCCATGGGTGGGCGCCTGCTGCGCCATTGGTTGTCGCAGCCGTTGTTGAACGTGGCCGCGCTGCAGCGCCGGCTGGACGGCGTCAACGTCTGGCATGACGATGCGCCGCTGCGTGAGGAATTGCGCCAGGTGCTGCGCGGCCTGGGCGACCTGGAGCGCTGGACAAACCGTTCTGTGCAGGGCATCGCCCTGCCGCGCGAGCTGGTTGGCGTGCGCGAGGCGCTGTCGCGCGTCGAGACGATCAGCGCTCTGGTCGCCCGCCTGAGTGCGGCTCGCCTGAGCGCCGCTCGCCCCGGGCCGGGCGCGCCGGCTTTCGACCCGGTTGCGCTCGATCCGTGTCTCGATCCGCGCAGCCTGCTCGAGCGGGCGATCGCCGATGAGCCCCCGGCCACCCTGGCTACCACGGGCGTCATCCGGCCCGGCTATTCGGCCGAGCTGGACGGCATCCACCTGGCCACGCGCGACGCGAAGAGCTGGATCGCCAACCTGGAGTCTGCCGAGCGCGGGCGCACCGGCATCAAGTCGCTGCGAGTGGGCTACAACCGGGTCTTTGGCTACTATATCGAGGTAACGCAGGCTAACGCCGGCCTGGTGCCCGCCGACTACATCCGCAAGCAGACCCTGGCCAATGCCGAGCGCTATATCACACCCGAGCTGAAGGAATACGAGTCGCTGGTGCTGAAGGCCGAGGATAGTGTGCTGGAGCTTGAAGGGCGGCTCTTCCGCGGGGTGCTGGCGGAAATCGCGGCCGCCTCCGCGCGCTTGCTGGCGACCGCGCGCGCCGTGGCGGAGCTGGACGTCATGGCCGGGCTGGCCGAGGTCGCCGAAGCCAACCATTACGTGCGCCCCGAGCTGGCGGATGATCTCGTGCTCGATATTACGGGCGGCCGCCATCCCGTGGTCGAGAGGATGCTGAGCGGCGAACGCTTCACGCCCAACGACGTGCGCCTGTCGCCCGAGCAGGCTATCATGCTGCTCACCGGCCCGAACATGAGTGGAAAATCTACTTTTATACGCCAGACTGCCATGATCGTCCTGATGGCTCAGATCGGCTCTTACGTGCCGGCCGAGTCGGCGCACATCGGGCTGGTGGATCGCATCTTCACCCGAATCGGCGCCTCAGACGAGATCGCGCGCGGCCAATCGACCTTCATGGTCGAGATGGTCGAGACGGCCAACATCCTCCACCATGCCACCAACCGCTCGCTGCTGATCCTGGATGAGATCGGGCGCGGCACGAGCACCTACGACGGGCTCGCGATTGCCTGGGCGGTGGTCGAGTACCTTCACAACCACCCGCGCCTGCGCGCCAAGACGCTTTTCGCGACCCATTACCACGAACTGACCGATCTGGCCGAGCGGTTGCCCAACGTCGCCAACTTCAACGTGGCCGTGACCGAGCAAGGCGACAACGTGGTTTTCCTGCATCGCATCGTCCCCGGCGCGGCCGATCGTTCCTATGGCGTGCACGTCGCGCAGATGGCCGGCCTGCCGCGCGCGGTCATCAACCGGGCCGAAGAGATCCTGGCTGACCTCGAAGCATCCGGCGCAGCCGGCCCCCGCCGCTCGGCCGCCGCGCCTGCCATCCATCAGTTAACCCTGTTCTCCAGCGAGGATCCGATCCTGGCCGACCTGAAGGCGTTGGATGTCAACGCCCTGAGCCCCCTGGACGCCCTCAACAAACTGTACGAGTGGCAGCAGCGGCTGAAACCCGCTGACGGCGGCGCGGGAGGCGTGCGCGAGGCCCACAAGGCTGCTGAGCGCCGCCGGCGCTAGCGGGGGTAGCGGTCACCGCCCTTCACTTCGATGCTCAGATGAAAATGATCTGCGCGCCTTCGGTCATGTCCATGAAGTCGCCGGCGGTCACGATACCCTGGACGCCCTCGATGAAGTCCTCTTGCTTCAACCCGAACATGTCCACCGACAGCTTGCAGGCGTACATCTTGGCGCCCGCATCGCACAGCATCCCAAGGTACTCGCGCACGGTCGGCACCTCGAGCTTTGCCATCTTGTCCTTCATCAGCTTGGTGGCGAAGGCGGTCATGCCGGGCAACATGCCCATGATGTTGGGGATGCCGACATTGCCGGGCACGCCCATCATGCTCATCTTCATGCTGCTGTTGGCCAGCGGCGGGACCTCCAGGTGATCGACGCGATCCTTGCGGATCATGTCCATGCCCCAGAAGGTGAAAAAGAGCGTGACGTCGATACCGTTGCCGAGCGCCGCCCAGCCCATCACCAGGGCCGGGTAGGCCATGTCCAGGTTGCCCTTCGAACAGATAAACGCTACCTTACGAGTTTCCTCAGCCACAATAGTCCTCCTCTACTAAGGACTGCCACGGATGACGGCGAATAAGCGACGAGTCTATGCCGTCACCCTTCTGCCTTCCTCAGACGCAGCCCTCGGGCTTGCCGAGGCCGGACATGAGTGCGACCTTCTTCGCCGGGCCCTTCGGGAACAGGGCGAACAGGTCCTTGGTCGACACGCCGGCTGTGCTGGTGATCCGGCGCAGCGTGGGCGCCTTGCCGGTGGCCTTGGCGTCCTGGCGGCAGAACTCGATCACCTTCCAGTGCGCGGGGGTGAGCTCGCCGACGCCTTCTTCGATGGCCAGCGCCTCACAGATCTCCTTGGTCCATTCGCTCGGGTCGGTCATGAAGCCTTCATCATTGACCTGCACCGTCTTGCCACAGATGACACGGGTTGCCATATGTACCTCCTGGTAAGTTAGGTTAGTGGGTTGGCCGGCGAGCCTGTTAGTTGGCGCGCGAGCCGATAATATCCTTACTTCGTTATGCCGTTAGTTCTTGCGGCGGCCGTTCCGCCATTCCCCGTCTGCACACCGATCGTGCGCAGCACGCGCATGCTGATGGCAAGGCCGCGGCGGACGTTGGGGTCCTGCAACTGGCGCCAGAGCGCAACCAGCGAGGTCTGGACGGGCTGGTCCTTCTCGCGATCGATGATCTCCACGGTGTTGCGCACGAAGTTCATTACCTCGGGCTGCGTCATTTCCTTGATGGTCCGGAGGATCAGCACGACGTTGTCGCCCAGCAGCCGCACGTCTTCCTCGCCGAAGGAAGTGACGATGTTATCGACGATCTGCATGCCACCGCGGGCAAAAAGGAAATAGCCCTTGCGCTCCATCTGTTCCAGCGTATCAACGGCCTTGCCGAAAGCCTCGTCGCTCAACGGCCCGACTGTCTCTACCAGGTCCAGGGCGCTCTCGATCTGATCCAACAGCTTGTCGAAATTGCGCCCGTTGCGCAGCAGGCGCTTTAACAAGCGCAGCAGGTCGTTCAGATCGACGTACTGCTCGACTTCCTCCAGTTGCTCGACGGTCAGCCGGTAAGCGTCGTTGACGATCGGCGTCAGATCGCGCATCAGCTCGGCGCGCTCCGCGCGCTGCCGTTCGGCTGCCTGCGCCTGTTCGGTCAGGAACTGCACCTGGGCCGATAACAGGTCCATTTTCCGGTTCAGTTCCAGCATTACCTCGTCCATCGCGCCCTCCCTAAGCCTTTTGGCCGGCCGCCGGCTTGCCTGTCGCGGCTTGGCCCGCCGCGGCCTTGCCCGCCATGCTCATGCGCGCCGGCAGCGGCAACTCCTGGCCCTTCAGGAGGATGTTCCAGTACATCCAGCGGAACATCATCTTGCCCCAGTGGTTCATCTCGGATTCTTCGAGCAGGGAGAAAGGCCCGACGCCGGGCAGCGGGTACTTGCCGGGCAGCGGCTCAACGTCATAGTTGAAGTAGATCAGGATGCCTTTGCCGAAACCAGACTCGATGAAACAGTTGGCGTGCCCGTCGAACGTGGGCAGCAGGGGGAGGCCATCGATGTAGCGCAAGAAATTCTCGGAGAAGACGTCCACCGCGAAGTGCGCCACCGAGCCCGCTTTCGAGGTGGGCAGGGCCGCCGCGTCGCCCAGCACGAAGATGTTGGCGTACTTGGGCGACAGGAAAGTGCAGCGGTCGACCGGCACGTAGTTTAGCTCGTCTCCCAGCTCGGAACGGGCGATCACTTCGGAGCCCATGTTCAGCGGGACGCTGACCAGCAGATCGTACTCCACTTCCTGCTCGTCATAAGCCACGATCTTTTTGGCGTCCGGGTCGACGTGCTCGATGACGAAATCGGGCACAACCTTGATCCTCTTTTGTTCCAGGATATTGCCCAGGTACTTCGACGCCACCGGCTTAGTGAAAGCGCCGGACAAGGGTGTCGCCAGGGTCAGTTCCACCCGGTCACGGATGCCCTGTTCGGTAAAGAACCAGTCCGCCAGCATAATGAATTCCAGCGGCGCCACCGGGCACTTGATCGGATTTTCGACGATATTGACCACCAACCGTCCGCCCTGCCAGGTGCGGAGCTGCCTCGCCAGCGCGACGGCGCCCTCGACGGTGTAGAAGTCGTAGATCGACTTGTGCCACTCGTGCTCCTGGAGCCCGGTGGTCTCTTCGGGGTGGGTCTGTGCGCCCGTCGCGATCACCAGGAAGTCGTAGTTGAGATGGCGGCCATCGGCCAGTTTCACCCGGTTATGGTCGGCCTCGATGACGTCGATGGGCGACATGATCATTTCGACGCCGCTCGGGATGAAATCGCGCTTCGCCTTAACCACGTCGTTTTTGCTGTACATTCCGAACGGGATGAACAGGAAGCCCGGTTGGTAGTAATGCTTCTCGTCCTGATCGACGATAGTGATTTGCCATTCGTCACGATCGAGCAGGCGGTTGAGGCGATTGGCGACCATTGTGCCGGCCGTGCCGGCGCCGAGGATCAAGAGCTTCTTCATGTCCTTCGCTCCTTGGTAATGCTGGGCTTTACAGGGAGGTCAGCAGGGCGATGGCCTGCAGCCTGCCGATGATAAGAGTCCGGTCTTCCGCAATGTGCGAGAAAACGTCGGCGATACGTTGGATAAAGCGGAGCGTCCATTCGCGCTGCGCTTTGTCCATCTGGTAGACGGCGCTCAGATTGGCCTGCAAGGTGGCCGACTCGACACTCAGCTCGCGTGCTGTGGCGGCAATCTGCTCCTCGGATGGCGGCCAGCTCTCGGGCGCGATGCCCCCCATGACCACCATTCCCTTCAGTTCGCTGCGCAGCCGGATCAGGGCGCGCGCACAGAGCAATCCCATTTCGCTGGGGATAAAGCGCGGCTCCAGGGATACGCTCCCGGCCAGCCCTTGCCAGGTCTGCGCACAGGCCGCGGCCATCCCGGCTTTCTGGGTGGCTGCCACAAAGAAGCCGCAGGGGTTGCTCATCTGGGTGACCGGGCGGCCCTGCATGTCGGTGATCACCAGCATCACGCCCAGCATCTCGGCAAAGGCATCCTGGATCAACTGCACGCAAGCGATCGGGAGGATTTCAGACAGGTGCGTGGTCGCCGGCGCCGGCGTGCCCCCAGCCGCAGATGCAGAAACAGACACGGGCGCGGCTGTTGCTGCCGAAGTTGGGCCGTTGCCCAGGGGCGCCGGCAATGACGCGCCCCTCGCCTGCAGCCAGCGCTCTATCTCGTCCTCCTGGAAGCGCCATTGCTTGCCGACCCGGATCGCCGGGAGACGTCCGTCTTCTACCATCCGGTAGATGGTGGTGCGGTCCACGCGTAGCTTATCCTGCACCTGACTGGTTGTCAGCAAGTCCGCCATGAGTTCACCTATAGAGTATGCCAGAGCGGCGACCTGTTTGTGCCTTTTGCCGCAATCTTGTGCAGACTATAACATGTGTTCGCCGGCATGTCAAATGCAGTGCACGATGTTGCAGGCATATGTGACAGAAGGAGTGCAAACGCTGCATGGAGAGCAGAAGATGGTTGTAATTACTGTGCATGATGCATGTCTGCCCCGTGCAGTCTGCGCGGCACAGGGTGCATTGCTCAGCGTGCACATTTGCAGTGAGGCTATTCGGGTAAGAAAGCCGCTGACCTGGTGCTGAGGCCATAGCCGAAGGGGAAGAGCGGCGCCGCTCGCCAGGTGGGCGAAGTCAAAGGGAAGCTGCGCCGTGCCGCGCGGCCAAGTGTAAGGCAGCTTGCCGGTGAACGGGTAGTCGCCGAAAAGCACCTCCGCCACGCCGGCTCCCCCGGTGCCCGGTAGCCAGGCGGCTACGAAGGCGTCGGCCTGCGCGAGCTCGTCGTTTATCACCATCGGCCGGCCGGAGATCAGGACTACCAGCAACAGCTGGCTGCGCTGGCGCAGACGCGCGATCAGGCTTGCGTCGGCCTGCGAGAGCGCCAGGTCCGCCGAGTCGCCTTCCCCTT
>JADGQF010000196.1 GCA_017882045.1 Anaerolineales bacterium | reverse complement strand
TGAGCGTGTTGTCGCTGCGCACCCAGCCGGCGGCCTGCCAGCCTCCGTCGCCCTTCTCGGCGTCATCGCTGTAGTTCAATTCCGAAATGGCGATGTTGTCCAATAGGAAGCCTGGCTTGTTGAGCTCACCGTCGGTCACGTATTCGAAGCGCAGCAGTATTTGCTTGCCGGCTAAAGGTGAAAGATCGACCCGTTCGCTGGCCCATTGCGCCGTTTTGCCGCCGCCACTCATACCCGTGTAGCCCGGCCCGAAGGCGTTTCCCGATTTGTCCTTGTCGGTAGTCTGCCGGCCTGGCAGGATCTGCCAGTGTTGGCCGCCGTCGGTGGACGCTTCCAGGTAGACATAATCCCAACCGTCCTCGATGTCATACCAGGCCGAGAACGTCAGCGTCGCGCTGGTGAGCTCGCGCAGGTCGAAGGGACGGGTCAAGGTCGTGTCGCTGTCGTCACCGCGGTTAGAGTACCAGGCATAACGGCCGCTTGGTTCTGTGTTCGCCAGTGTTACGGTTGTCTGGCCGCTAAAATCGACCGTCAGGTTGCCATTTCCTTGGAGTTGGATGTAGTCTGCAGCATATTGGCTCACCTGGGCTTTCCCAGAGGCGGGGAAGCGCGTGTACCTTTCCATCACGGCCGGGGGCTCGGGAGTGATGCCGGCATAGCCGAATTGTCCCTTGGGCTCCGCGTTAGGGAGGTTGAGGTCGTTGGCCACCAGCCAGTCTGCGAACACGTCGTCGAAGCGTTCCGGACGCCCGGCCTTGGCCAGCGCCTCGTTGAAGCCGGCGGCGCCCTGTTTCTTCGAAGCCACTACATCCTTGGTCAGTTGCTCACCGAAGCGGTCCAAGAAGTAATTCAGGAACAGGTAGGCGGCGCCGTAGTGATTCAGATTGCCGTTGCCCTCGTTAGGGTCCGTCCAGGTGGTCAACTGCGTATCGGGCTGCTGCGCGTAGGCGATGTCTGCCCCGCCGACATCAAAGCCGTTCAGGTGCATCGCCAGGTCCGCCATCCCTTCATTGACCCAGGCGTCTTCCTGCGGGTCCTGGCGCCAATGGATCATGTGCTGAAACTCGTGCGCCAACACCCCATCGTCGAAGGATGTGCTCGACTGGGTTTGCCCGGCGATTGCTGCGACGTAAAACATCTCCTTCTCGTTGGAATAGCGATTGACCAGGTGTGAGAACTCGTCCGCGGAGGAATAGTAGGCGGCAATGCCCTGGCCCAGTTCGTTCGCATACAAGATGCTCAGGTGTACATCGTTATCCACTCCCGGCGTCCATTCGCTCCCGAAGAACTTTCGATCCGTGGGATAAGTCTTGCTCTCAAACAGGTCGGCTGAGCGTCTTATGTCGTTCAGGTTGGGTTGGATACCATTCTCTACCCATTCATAGACGTGGGGTGTGACGTACTGTAACGTGGCCGAGATTTGCCGATGCGCTTGTGTTTGGCCGTTCTCTACCCAGAAACTGATTTTGTCTCCAACCTTGTAGGACGGGGGGGTAGGATTCACTGTCGCGGGTATGTTGCCCACGCCCGGCTTGAGCCGCTCGGCCAGGATGCGTTCGTCCGCTGCGGGGATGGTGGCCTGGGCGAGCGCAAGCTCCGAGGAGACGCTCGTGGCAGCAGCCCCAACAGCGCCGGTTGGGACCACAGTCGCCGCGTTCGTCCCGGCGCCTGTGGTCGGGGTGGTCGACTGTTCAGTTGCGGGGGAGGTCCCGCTGCCGGCAGCAGGCGTCGCCGTGGTGGTCGGCGCGGCGCTTTCCGCCGGGCGCGTTTCGGCAGGCGCCTCCAGCGTTGCCGTTTCCTCTGCTGTAGCCGGCGGCGCGATCTCAACCGCCACCGGGCTCAATTGTGGCTGGCGGGCAGTAGTGCGCGGCACGAGCAAAGCCAATAATGTCCCGGACCAGAGCGCGCAGCAGCAACAGACCAGGACCAATGCGGCAAACGCGATCAGCAGAATATTACGATTGCGTGTTTCCATGAAATGCTCCTCATTGCCAACAGGTCTTGTCGAGCGCCCTTACCCCACCACCGTTACTGTGCACACCCTCCGGTGTCATGTCCAGATACATGTGCCCGCTCGGCACGTAAAAGTAACTGTAGGTGCGTAAGCAAACGCGCAGGCCGGGCTGACCGTCCAGGCGCGGCCGCACGTCTTCGAGGGCCACTCGAAGGACAGGCAACGACGCATCCTGGTCATATAAGTATACTTCGCGTCGTGCGTTGATCGCTACCCGCAACGAATCGCCGCGCACCTGGGCCTCGGGAGGCGGCAAGTAGAGCGGAGCCAGCCCGAGCGGTAAGACCACCAGCCCGCCTGCCACCAGAGCACCCAGCCCCTTGCGCCGTCTCGCGCTGCCCTGGTTGACCCTGCGCAGGATCGAGCGGAGGATCGCCGCCCAACTCAGCAGGATGACCAGGTATACCAGGCTATTGAGCGCGAACCGCCAGGCCGAGAAGCCTGCTGCGGCGTTTTCCTCGGTCAATATGGCGACCGGTGCACCGCTGTAGCCGGGACAAAGGCCATCACAGCCTGCCCGATAGGCCGGCACCTCAAAGGCTTTGCCGGACCACCAGCTTAGCAAGGGTGCCAGGGCAAGGCAAACTACCAGCAATACTGGCCAGCGAAAGCTCTGCTGGCGCCACCAGATGATCAGCAGCAACGCGAGGACCAGCATCACAACGGCAAGAAAGGCCGCTCCCCAGCTAGGCAAGCCGGTCACCCTCTCTTGTCTTCACTATCTTTCGTTTCTCGTCTTTCGTTCTCCGCATCACGGTATGCATCCTTGAATAGGCTCGTCTTGGACCGGAAAGAAAGTGCGCGCATCCGCGCCATGGGTCCAGATAGTAGGATAAGTGGTCACGCCTGCAACCATCACCCATAGGTATAGTTTGTTGGCCGGGTTGGTTGCCGCAGCGACCGGAATGTTCTGGAATTCCCAGATCGGGTAGGTGATCGCGCCCGACTGCCTCACTTGCATCACTGCTTGCCTGGCCAGAGGCTTGCCGATCTCCTGGTTCCAGGCCCCGTAGAGGGTCAAGCCGGCTGGTTCCCAGCCTACGGACACTGAAAGCCGGGTGCCGTGTTCGAAGAGTTCCACGACCACGTTCGCGTAATTGCCTTCGCTGACCGGCTTGGGGTTACCGGCCTCATCGTGTGGCCAGACGATCTCGATGCGCGCGTCCAGTGCCTCGACGGCCTCGGCGGTGATCCCGCTGGGCACGTCTTGCTGCGGGAAATAGGTGCGTGGGTCGGCAGCATGCGCCCAGATCCCCGTGCCCGTCGCATTTATGCCTGACACCTGGATCATGAAGTACAGCTTGTGCTGCGGGTCGTTCGTCGCACGGACGTCCACATCATTCACGTCCCAGTAGGGGAAGAGTTGCCCTTCGACGGTGCGCTGGATTGCCACGCCCAGCGGCTGAGCCGGAGCCGAGTCCAGCGCCTGCCACACCTTTACCTCAGGAGCCCACGTACAGGGTGGTGGGACCAGGCTGCCGGGCACGAAGAGGCGCAAGCCAATATTGGCTTGCTTGGCCTCAGTGACCGGCGCCCAATCGTGTGGCCACACCACCTCTATGCGCCCATCGATTGCGCCGACGGCCGGTTTGGCCCCCCGGATTGAGGATGGCAGTGCCTGGGGGGCGGAAACGGCTCTGAGCGCCCAGACGCCC
Organism: Anaerolineales bacterium; assembly: GCA_017882045.1. Lineage (GTDB taxonomy): Bacteria > Chloroflexota > Anaerolineae > CG2-30-64-16 > CG2-30-64-16 > JADGQF01. The sequence goes on along the minus strand of JADGQF010000196.1, from coordinate 5,205 downwards.
GCGTTGGCTGTTCCCATCAGCAGGCCGCCCGGGCTGCTGTAGTCGATAGATAGGCTTCGTGCCAGATTGTCACCCACCTGGGCCCCGGCTTTGCTCCACGATGTGCCGCCATCCGTGCTCCGATACACCCCGCCACCGTCTCGGGCGGCCCACAGAGTGCCGGGTGTACGCGGATCTGCCGCGAACGCCAGAACCGTGCTGTGTTCCGGCAGGCCCCCTGCCGAGGTCGTCCAACCATCGCCCTGGTTTGCGTTACTCGGCGCGCCTCGCACGGTGCGCCGGGAAATGCCGTCCTCGATAACACCGGCATACAAAGTGAGCGTGTCAGGCGACCGGGAAAGAACACCGCCGTTGTCGGCTGCCAACCAGTTGATAGGCCGGCCGTCCAGCCCAATGTCAAGCCATGAATTTCCACCGTCGTTTGTTTCGAAGACGCCCTCGTTGCGCAGCGCGGCCCAGACGTGATCGGAGTTGCCCGGATCGATAATCAGGCCAACCACGTCTTCCGCCTGGCCGGTTTCCTTCGCGCGGATGACTGGCGTTTCCCGCCAGGTACGCCCTCCGTCGCTGCTTCGCTGGAGAGGGCGGCCACCGGCATATATGACCTTCGAGTCCGAAGGAGCCACTGCTACGGCGCTGACCGCGTAAACGCCTGCCGAATCGAATGGGATGATTTGCCAGTTCGCGCCTGCATCGTTGCTGCGGTACAAACGGCCATAGGATCCGATGTAAATGGTGTTAGAATCGGCCGGATCGAGCGTCCAGGCCAGCGGCTCGAGCGGTGGCAGCGCACGTGCAGCGGGCGACCAGGTGCGCCCCTTATCGGCGCTGTGCAACAGAAATCCGCCGTCGTCGCTGATAGCGTAAGCCAGTTCAGGGTGTTGCGCATCGGTCAGAAGCCCGGCAATGCTGCTGTTGACCGGCAGCCCACTCGCGACGGGCTGCCACAAGGCCCCAGAGTCGCGGCTGATGAAAAGCCCATAAGCCGTGGCGGCGAGCACATGGGTGGCGGCCGCAGGTCCGAAAGCGAACGCCGTGACCTGGCCGCTGCTCAGAGGTCCCTCCAAAGCTTGCCAGGTGACCCCTCTGTCGGCGCTGCGGTACGTGCCCGTGCTCAAATTGAGCAGGAAGATCCCTCCTTGGAGGGCGACGAACGCGTTGACACTCCCTTGCGCCGGCAGACCGCTGGCCAGTTGACGGCTCCAATGGGCGCCGTTGTCGTTGCTGTGGTCGATGAGCAAACTGGTCCCGCCATCGCCGCCGCGCGCCAACAGCATAACGGTCGGGCTGTCCGCAGCGCTTGCCAGTCGCGAAGTATAGGACCTACCCGGAACCAGAGCGCCAGGTGGGGCGGCAGGCAAGCTCCAACTTTGTCCGCGGTCGGCGCTCGTATATACCTCGCCACCCTGGGTAGTGATGTAAAGCCGAACCGGGTCGCGCCGGTCGGCGATCAACCGGTCAAGCACGCTGCCCGGAGCCTGCTCAAAATGCAAGGCCTCGACCGCCGACCATGAGTTGCCGTCGTCATCGCTGCGGTAGACATAGCTGGTAGGGTATTTCGTGGCTAGCATCGCTCCCAGGTACAGGCCTTTGCCAACCGCCCCGCGGGTAATGCTCCTGATAACCAGGTCATCCCGCCCCAGTCCTACTTGCTCCCAACTCGCTCCGTGGTCGCGACTGCGCCACAGGCCGTAGCGCCGCGACCCAGAATCGCCGTTGCCCTGTAGTCCTACGTAGACTGCGCCCGTGACCGGGTCTTGATAAACAGCAGTGATCGGACCGGGGGGCAGGTTATTGGTGGCCGGCTGCCAGTTTTCCCCTCCGTCCTGACTGCGATAGAGCGCATAAGCGCTGATTTGGTTGCCGTTGGCCAGCCACTCGGTCTGGTCGTCCTTCCGCCGCACCCTGGCTACGCTGACCGCGTAGGCTTCCTCACCGGCATCGTCAACCGTGATCTCGCTGATGCGGCCCGCCGGACCACCCAGCGCCTGCCAGCGCAGGGGTTGTGAGGTGTCCTGCGCTGCGGTCGGCAGCGCCACGCCAAGCATTAATCCACATAGCACCCCCAGCACGGCTTTCGCCGGGCGGGCGCTCCACGGCCTCCTCGTCGAGGGGTGAAGGACAGGCGCTGGCATCCGGCTCTCCTTTCAAGACGATGGGCGGAGGACGTGCGGTCCGTCCGGCAGCCATCGTCCCTCATTCATTGTCCGTTGTGGGCTCAGTTTGGCTGGGGTTCGTTCGCCTGCACGCGATCCGGGCCGCGTTCGATCTCCCACGGGTAGACGATGAAACGGTCGGTGACGGCGGCATAATAGTCCGGACCGATGCTTTTGAACAGGCTGGTCCCGGGTTTGTAATGCAATACGGCCGTTTCCGAGCGCGCGCCGGCAGCCTTTACACGGCCGGTAACCGTCGTGATCGTCCGCCCGTTTTCCCAGATGTCGTCCACGATCAACAAACGCTTGCCTTTCAGCAGGGAGTCGCTGGGGAACTGCAAGAAAGTGGGCCAGGCCAGGCGCGTCTGCCCCCCACTCGGGAACTCTACCGCAGCAGTCAGGATGTAGCGAATGTCCAGGGCTTCCGCGATCAAGCCGCCGGGCACGATGCCCCCGCGCGTGATCATGAGCAACGCATCGTACGGGGCCCGCAACTGTGGCAGGAGATGTTCAATCAAGTTATCAACGTCAGCCCACGACAGAAACTCAGGCACTCGAGGGAGGGTGAGTGCAGTCATAGTGCTCCTTTCCGCGATCAGCGGCCAGCCGGCATCGGTCGGCAATGGATGCCGGTTCTCGTCACTACTTGCTCATGTGTGTCTGATTCGTGCGGGTCATCCGCCATTGCAGCAGCTTCTCAGCCAGTATCGCTCGTAACTCGGCGCGCTGCGCCGCTGATAGCTCCACTTGTGGCGGCCGCACAGCGGTCTGTGGGAGGCCCGCCACGTCGCTCAGCGCGGCCTTAGTAGCCGGTTGCAGAGGATAGCGCTCAAACGCGCTGCGCACGTCGTCCAGGGTCGCCTGAGCCGCGGCCAGCGCGGTTGCCGTCCCGCCCTCCCGCGCCGCCACCTGCGCTGTCTTCACGACGTCGGGGAAGACATTGGCGGCCGCGCTGATTGAACCGGCTCCGCCGTCAGCGCAGGCAGGGCCGACCAGGTGGTCATTACCGCAGAAGTAAGCCAGGGCAGGGAAGGTCGAGCGAATATGCCTGCCCTGTTCGGGGTCCCCAGTGGAATCTTTGATTCCATAGATCGTGCTGCCATGGCTGCTGAGCAGGGCATTCAGCAGTTCATCGCCGAAAGGCACCGCCGTCGCCTGTGGGATATGATAGAGTAGTACCCGGCCGCCGGGCGGCACTGCCGCGTCGCATAGCCGCTGAAACCACGCCGCGATGCCCGCGTCGGCGGGGCGCTTGAAGAAGAATGGAGGCACAACGAGGACACCGTCAGCGCCGGCTGCGAAGGCGTGGCGGGTCAGCGCGATCGCGTCAGGTAGTGCGGCCGCGCCGGTGCCGGCCAGGACCGGCATGCCGCCGGCGTGCTTCAGCGCTGTCTCGAGCACTGCCTTACGCTCAGCCACGCTCAATGACGCGGCTTCGCCATTTGTTCCGCATGCCACCAGGCCATCGCACCCCTGCGCCTTCAGATACGCAATGTGCTCGGCGATCCAAGGAGTGTCGACTTCGCCGTCCGCGGGGCGAAAAGGCGTCACAATTGGAGCGAACACTCCACGCAAGTTGGTCGTCAAAATTCAGCTCCCGTCTCTTATCAAGATCACCCGCGCCGGTGCTCCGTCACCATCGGCCACCGGCAAGGGCAAGCACATCATCTGGTATGCGCCATCGGACATGCCGGCAAGCGCCAGCCCTTCGATGAGGATCACTTCGGCGGCCAGCAATGCCCGATGAACCGGCTCGCCCGGCGAGATGTAACGCTCGATGGACGGCGCGTCAATGCCAACCAACCTGACACCTTGTGCCAGGAGCCAGTCCGCGCCGTCGACCGTAAATCCCACGAAGTCTACATCGAAGTGGGACGGCTTCACGGGTCCCTGAGAATTGCGAGTGCGCACCAGCAGCCGTTCCGTGCCCGGCGGGATGCCGGCGTCCAACAAAGCGGCCTCTGTGATCGCGACCTCACCTGGGATGTCGGCCAGCCAGGCGGGCCCGATCAGCACCTTCAGAGGCAGCCGGTCTACCGTCAAGGCGCCCCGCAGGAAGTGCGCGGGCGCGTCGACGTGAGTGCCCGCGTGGCTGCTCATACTGATGCGCGAGACCCTGGGTTCGCCCGGTCCACTGGTCGTCTCAATTATCACCGGCGGGTCACCCGGCCATACCGGCAACCCGCCCGAAATCGGCATTGTCACATCATAGATGGTCATTGATGGTTATTCAAATCCATTGCAGGCAGCCGGACTAACAACTCATTATACTGCAGAGAAGCCGCCCCTCACAAACAGCCGCTTCTCGGTAGTGTATCGGGATCGGTTGAAATTCGGACTTGAAGAGGGATAGCATCCGGACTAAGGTAAGTGCGCCAAGCACAAGCCTGAAAGGAGGCCATCCCAATGTCCAGCGTAATGCGAGAAAAGCGGCATGTCAATGCCGGCGGGTAGTGTATCCTTGTCGGTTGAAATTGGATAGTCTCCCTCTTAAGTGTTGGGGGACGCAACGGTGGTCAGCAGTTCTTTGAAGGTCCAAATATGGTCCGTCAGTCCGGCGGCCATGGCAGGGGTGCGAGGCTGCCAGCGGCGGCCGGGTTGATCAGCGACGGCCTGCCGTAACGTTTTGAGCGGGCGCACCAGGTTGTAAACCGCATCTTCCCAGGCTGCAGAAGCGCGGTAGCAGGCCAGATCCTTGGAGAAGCCCAAGGTCTGGCGCACCAAGCGCCCATTGAAGAGCCGCATCGTCAGGTGGGTCCGTTCCACATAGGCTGTGCTTTGGCCAAACAGGGCGAGCACCGCGTCCGGCTCACCAAAGATGACCCGCAACTCGGTGCTGAGCAAGCGTCCATGCTCATCGCGGTGTTTGACGAATTGCAGGTACTGCCAGTCGGCTTGCGCTTGTTTGTGGCTCGGTGGCCGACCGCGGCCTTGGTAGGCGGGCACTTGGCCGTAGACATCGATCATTGCTTCTGTGATCCCGCCCCAACCATCGGACATCGTCGAGGGTGGTGCATCGGGATGGCCGCGGTCGTGCAGGGTTTGAAGG